>NZ_CAWNZT010000297.1:0-23006 GCF_963878965.1 Aeromonas sp. HMWF015
GTAATTTAGTTGATATTAATGAGCACAAGCGGCTTTTTTATAAAATAGCATCTATGTTAGCGGGTAAAACGGAAAAGGTTGTCATAAGCTTCTCCGACATGTATAAAAAAACTGAACGAAACCTCAATGCTATCGAAGGCCTAGCATATAATGACATATTGAATCATAAAGACGCACTATATGAACTTTCAGAATTTATGTCACACACAGCCTCTTGCTTTGGAATGAAAATTGAAACATGTGCAGAAGATATTGACATTTCAAACTTCAATATACCACATGGCAAATGCATTGACGATATATTGATCAAAAATATTTCCAACAAAAATATCGACGCAAAAAAAGATTCAACTCAGCGAGAAGCATGTGGCTGCATAAAAAGCATTGATATTGGTGCTTATAATACATGTCTACATGGATGCTCATATTGTTATGCAACTTACAACCAGAATGCAGTCATAAAAAATAAACAACAACACGATCCGAACAGCCCATTCCTCATCGGTGGAATTGATGGTGTTAATGAAATGTATCTTCTTGATGAGCCAGTTCAAAGGAGCCTTTTTTAATACATAACAGGATATCTTCATATAATGTTAATCAGAGAACAGCCCCCTTATTTAGGGGCTGTTCTCTCCATATAAGAATAGAAAGCATGTATTCTAAAATAAATACCAGTTAAAATAGTTCATCCTCGAGCCGTAAGATTTAATAACCAAATAGCAATATATTTGGCGGGATTGATTTTTTATAGAAGTAATATTATTGACAGCCAATACTTCAAATGCTCAGCCTCATAAATGATAAGCTGTTCAGCATTCCCTACCAATATATGCCTTTTAACCCCACCGTTAATATTTCTCCAACCTCAATTCCCACACCAACAACAAAGTAAAGATAGGCTTGTGGGAGTCCTGCTGCTGGGGGCATAGGTAATCAACTTGAATCTGAACAAACAGCAGCTAACGTTTGGTCCACTTTTCACAATCCAGAAAATAAAAATCCCCCGGTAACGGGGGATTTTTATTTCTATCAGTGAACTCAACTTAGCGGCTTACCCCACCAAAAACGCCCTTAACCGGGCAAACTCCGCAGGCAAATTAACGGAGAGCAGCGGCAGCTCGGCGTGTTTGGCGAGTGGGCCAGGTAGCGGCACATCCAGACTCAGGATCTCGTCCACCGACTCCTTGAACTTGGCGGGATGGGCGGTGCAGAGGAACACCCCCACTTCATCCTCGGCCAGCTGTTCCCCCAGCAGATCCCAGGCAATGGCGCCGTGGGGTTCACAGAGGTAATCCAGCTGGTGCAACCGTTTCAGGGCATCGCGAGTCTGGGCATCGTCACGCATGCCTGACCCCAGGGTCTCCAGCGCCCAGCCTTTGCGACGGCACAGCTCTTCTACCCGCGGCCAGTTGTTGGGGCGGCTCACATCCATGGCGTTCGACAGGGTGGCCACTGTCTGGTGCGGCTCCCACTGACCGGTTTTCAGGTAGCGCGGCACGGTATCGTTGGCGTTGGTGGCGGCAATAAAGCGCTTCACCGGCAGCCCCAGCGCCTTGGCAATCAGCCCCGCGGTGAGGTTGCCAAAGTTGCCGGACGGCACGCTGATGACCGCCTTGGCGCGATCAGCTTTCGGCAACTGGGCCACCGCTTCGAAGTAGTAGCAAACCTGCGCCAGCAGGCGGCTGATATTGATGGAGTTGGCGGAGTTGAGGCCAATGGCCTTTTTCAGCGCTTCGTCGTCAAAGGCCTGTTTTACCAGCGTCTGACAGGCATCGAAGTCGCCGTCGATGGCGATGGTGCGGATATTGCCACCGAGGGTGCAGAAGAGCTTCTCCTGCAAGGGGCTGATCTTGCCCTTGGGATAGAGGATAACCACCTCGATTCCCTCCAGCCCGTAGAAGGCGTGGGCCACGGCGGCGCCGGTGTCGCCGGAGGTGGCGGTGAGGATGGTGATCTTGTCGTTGGTTCTGAACGCCGCGAGACACTGGGCCATAAAGCGGCCGCCGAAATCCTTGAATGCCAGGGTCGGGCCGTGGAACAGCTCAAGGGCATAGGTGCCATCTTTCAATTTGACCAGCGGTGCCGGGAAGGTGAAGGCGGCGTTGACAAGCTCACTCACCTTGGCGGCGGGCACTTCGTCCCCCAGCAGGTGGCTCAGGATGCGGGCAGAGCGTTCGGCCAGCGGCAGATCCAGCAGGGCATCCACATCGGCGAGCGGTTCGAGTTGTTCGGGGAAGAAGAGCCCCTGTTCGCGACCCAAGCCCTGACGCACCGCCTGCGCGAAGCTCACCTGTTCGCTGTTGTCCTTGATGTTGTAGAGATTCATAGCTCGCTTCCTGTTACCCGTGCCCCGGCCATGTCCAGTTTGCAGACCCGGGCAAATCCATCTTCGTTCTGCACAAAATGTGCTTCCATCCAATCCTTCATGCGCTCGGCCTGCGCCAGATCCTTCATCACCACAAACACGGTGGGACCGGAGCCCGAGATACCGGTAGCGAGCGCCCCGTTCTGGGGCGCCTGCGCCCGCACCTCGGCAAAGCCTTCGATCAGCGCCGCGCGGTATGGCTCGGCAATCACGTCTTTCAAGACGCTCGCCGCCAGCCCCTCCTGCCCGGTGTAGCTGGCGTGGACAAAGGCAGCCAGCCGACGGCCATAGGTGAGGCAATCCTGACGGCGATATTGGGCCGGCAGAATGGCGCGGGCCGCGGCGGTCGAGACCACTGTGCCAGGGTAGCAGACCACCCAGTACCACTGATCGAACACCGGAATGCCCTGACTGATAACGCCGTGCTCTTCCAGCACCAGCTGCATGCCGCCCAGATAGCAGGGGGCCACGTTGTCGTAGTGAACGGAGCCGGAGATCTTGCCTTCCATCTCCCCCATCAGCAGCAGCATGTCGTGCTCATCGAGCGGCTCGCCGTGGAAGGCGTTGAGCCCCTCAAGGGCCGCCACCACGCTGCAGGCGCTGGAGCCCAGACCCGAGCCCACCGGCAAGTTCTTCTCCAGCACCATTTCGAGGGGCTGGAGTTTAAGGCCGCGCTTCTCCAGCGCCTCGCCATAGGCCACCCAGCAGTCGAACAGGATATTCTTTTTCGGATCGTCCGGCAGCTTGTGAGCGTAACGGCCCACGGATGAGAGCGCAAAAGGCACGTCAGCCGCTTTTACCTGCACCCGATCGCCGAGCAGAGAGCCATCCACGGGGGCGAGCGCCGCCCCCAGTACATCGAATCCCACGCTCAAGTTGGCGCTGGAGGCGGGCGCATAGGCAACCACACTACTGCTCTGGTACATGTCTGAACTCATGCTTATAGCTCCTGCTTCCAGTTCTGGGTGCGCAGCACGTCGGCAAAGACGCCCGCCGCGGTCACTTCGGTACCGGCGCCATAGCCGCGCAGCACCAGCGGGATCGGCTGGTAGTAGGTGGAGAAGAAGGCGAGCGCGTTCTCCCCGTCTTTGACCTTGAACAGCGGCTCGTCACCACCGACCGCCTTGATGGCGACCTTGCACTTGCCACCCTCGATGGAGCCCACATAACGCAGCACCTTGCCTTCACGCTGGGCGGCGGCGAACTGGTCGCGGAACCAGCCGTCCGCTTCGGGCAGACGGGCCATAAAGGCATCTACATCGCCACTGACGTCAAAACCCGGCGGCAGTGCCTGCTCTACTTCCACATCAGAGAGCTCCAGCGCCATGCCCGCCTCGCGGGCCAGAATGAGCAGCTTGCGCGCCACATCCATGCCGTTGAGATCGTCGCGGGGATCCGGCTCGGTAAAGCCGTTGCTGCGAGCGATCTTGGTGGCTTCAGAGAAGGCCATCCCCTCATCCAGCTTGCCGAAGATAAAGGAGAGTGAACCGGAGAGGATGCCGTCGAAGGCACGCAGCTTGTCACCGGCCTTGATGAGGTTCTGCAGGTTCTCGATAACCGGCAGGCCAGCGCCGACGTTGGTCTCGTACAGGAACTTGCGACGAGTCTGGCGGGCGGTGCGGCGCAGCGCCTTGTAGTAATCGAGCGAACCGGTGTTGGCCTTCTTGTTCGGGGTGACCACATGGAAACCGGCGGCGAGGAAGTCGGCATACTGGACGGCTACGGCCTCGGAGGAGGTGCAGTCGACGATCACCGGGTTGATGATGTGGCTATCTTCCACCAGCTTTTTCACCCCTTCCAGCGAGAAGCTGTCGCGGGCTTCCGCCAGCTGTTCGCGCCAGTTGGCGAGGTTCAGGCCATCCTTGTTGACCGCCATCTGACGGCTGTTGGCGATGCCGACCACGCGAAGGCCAGTGCCCTGCTCGGCCAGTACCGGTTGCTGGCGGGCGATCTGATCCACCAGCGCGGCACCAACGCCGCCAACCCCGACCACAAAGAGATCGATAAACTGCTGACTGCCAAAGAAGTTCTGATGACACGCCTTGATGGCTTCCGCCACCTTGCGATCCCGCACCACCGCCGAGATGGAACGCTCGCTGGAGCCCTGCGCAATGGCGACGATATTGATGGAGGCTTGCGCCAGCGAGGTGAAGAAGCGGGCCGCCATCCCCTTGCTGGTGCGCATGCCGTCACCAATGAGGGAGATGATCGCCAGATCGCTGATGATATCCAGCGGCTCCAGCAGCTGGTTTTTGAACTCCAGCTCGAACTCGCGCTCCAGCACCTTGCGGGTCTTGTCACTGTCGTAGCTGTGGATACAGAAGCTGACGCTGTACTCGGAAGATGACTGGGTGATCAGCACGATGCTAACCCCGGCGCGGGAGACGGCGGAGAAGATGCGACCAGCCATACCGACCATCCCCTTCATGCCGGGGCCGGAGACGTTGAACATGCACATGCCGGAGAGATCCGAGATAGCCTTCACTTTCAGGTCATCGTCGCCGCTCTCGGGGCCGATCAGGGTGCCCGGCCCTTGCGGGTTGAAGCTGTTCTTGATGAGGCAGGGAATATGGAACTGGGCCACCGGCGCGATGGTTTTCGGGTGCAGCACCTTGGCGCCGAAGTAGGAGAGCTCCATCGCCTCCTTGTAGGAGAGGGTTTTCAGCAGGTAGGCATCCGGCACCAGACGCGGATCGCAGCTGTAGCAGCCTTCGACATCAGTCCAGATCTCGCAGCACTCGGCATCGACACAGGCGGCCAGCACGGCGGCTGAGTAGTCGGAACCGTTGCGACCCAGCAGCACTGTCTCGCCCTTGTCGCTGCCGCCGGTAAAGCCCGGCATCAGGTAGAGGCAATCACTGCGTAATCCCTTGGCGGCAAAGCGCACCCGGGAGGCTTCGATATCGACGTGAGCTTCCAGATAACCGCCATCGGTCACCAGCAGATCTTCCGGTACGATCAGCTCCAGATCCAGACCGCGTACCCGCAGCAGCTCGTGCATAAAGGCGATGGAGAGGTTCTCGCCACGGCTCAGAATGCGCGCCTGCACGTTGTCAGGGCAGAGGCCCAGCAGACGGATGCCCTGCATCAGGCGCTCCACCTGATCCAGCTCGGCGGTGAGACGGGCCAGCAGCGCCTTGTCATCGAGCGCCGGATAGGCCGCCTTCAACCCGGCCAGCAGGCGGGAGAAGATGCCGTTGACTTCAAACAGGGTGGAACTGGCATCCATGCCACGGCTGGTCTGTTCCACCAGCGCCACCAGATGATTGGTCACCTTGGCAGGTGCCGAGAGCACCAGGGCTACCTGAGATTGGCCGTGGGTGTTGACCGCGATATCGGCCACCCGTAAAAAACGCTCTGCATCGGCCAGTGAAGACCCGCCAAATTTCAACACTCTCATCGCTTTCTCTCCCTGTAAATCTATGAAATTCAATCTAAAAACCAATCCAACAAAAAGGCCCGTACTGGGTGGGTACGGGCCTTTTCTGATTTCTGTGCTTGTTCGTCAGCGCATCAACCGGCCCCAGTGCCACCTGTGGTGGTACCGGTAATAATGGTGGTGGTGATGACGTTGGTGAATAACTGCATGACGAACACTCGTTGACGAAGCTGGCTTTTAGCAATACCGCGGCGGGCGATGGGCTGTCAACTTAAACCTCTTCGCTACTCGCGCCCAAAGCGGCGCGCAAGGTCTTTGCAGAGCAGGTGGAGCATGTTCAAATCCCGCTGCGGCAGCATGGGTACCCGGTCCATCACCCATTGATGCAGTTTTTCATCCTGCGAAACTCCGAGTTCACCCAGCAATTCTGCTGTTTTGCTTTTCAGCACCCGAACCTGCCCGGCGTTATCAAAATTTTCTGCTACCGCAGCGGCGCCGTCGGCGTTCAGCTCATCCATCAGCTGACTCATCTCGTAGGCGTAGAGCATGATCGCCTGCCCCAGATTGAGAGACGGGTAGCTCACCTTGAGGGGCAGATAGCTGATGAGATCGACTTCGGCCAACTGCTCGTTGGAGAGCCCCGACTCCTCGCAGCCAAAGACGATGGCCACCTTGTTGAGTGAAGGCTTGCTGCGGATCTGCTCGCGGATCTCCCCCGGCGTGAGGTAGTGCTGGTAGCGACCGCGCTCACGGGCGGTGGTGGCGATCACCAGATCCATGTCGGCCAGCGCCTCGGGCAGGGTATCGAACGCCTCGGCCTGAGTCAGGATCTCCTGGGCACCGTGAGCTACCCAGCTCGCCTCCTCCTCTTCGTGTACCCGGCTCGCCACCAGTCGCATGGCATCGAATCCCATGGTTTTCATGGCGCGGGCAGCCGCCCCCACGTTCGCAGGTCGGGCAGGTGCCACCAGGACAAAATAGAGCTTCATCGGGTTTCCTCACAGGCCGGACGGCCTCTCAAACAGACAGCAAACAGTCGCTAAACCATCACCAAAACAGGGGCGCAATCTACCGTTTATCCCCAAAAATTGCCACTTGAACAGACGTTTGAATGTTGCGATAGTGGCCTGACGTGTGAACAAATTACACCCAATCCTTCGCGCTATCGGCCCGACAGATCACAAGGAAGAGAGAGATGCAGCAGCCATTGGAACAGGCCGTCGCCGAGACTATCTTGCAACGCTTCGAGTCGTTTTACAGCCGGTTTCTCGAGATAACCCAGGGCAGCAAGAGCCGCTTCGAGAACAGTGACTGGCTGGGGGTGCAACTCGCCGGACGGGAGCGTATTCGCCTCTATGACCACCATGTGGGGGCCACCGCCAGCTCCATCCGCCAGATGATGGGGGAGCACCACGCCACTCAGGAGCTGCTCAAACGGGTCAAAAGCGCCTTCAGCGATCTACTGCCCCGTTGTGACAACTTCGAGGTGGCGGAGTCCTTCTTCAACTCCGTCTATCGCCGGATCTTTCGCCATCGCAATATCCGCGACGAAAACCTCTATATCCACCCCTTTGTCAGCCGTGGCGAAAAACCGGATTTAAGCTCCCTGCTGCGGATCTATCGCACCGATCTCGCCCACTTGCCGCAGACGTTGAGCCAGCTTTTAGGGGATTACAGCTTCACCCTCCCCTACGAGGACAAGCAGCGAGATATTGTCGACATCCACCGCCATCTTGCCGAGAACGGCCCGCAAATCATCCATGACGAGCCGTTTGCCATCGAGCTGCTCAAAGAGGTGTTCTACCGCAACAAGGGGGCCTATCTGGTGGGGCTGATCCGGGCCCGGGATCAGGTCTTCCCCTTTATTCTGCCCCTGCTCAGCACCGGCCAGAGCATCTATGTGGATACAGTTATCTTCGAGCCGGATCTCGCCTCCATCGTGTTTGGCTTCGCCCGTGCCTACTTTATGGTTTATGCCCGTGAACCGGCGCTGTTCGTCGCCTTCCTGCGCCAAATCATGCCCCACAAGCCCGATTACGAGATCTACAACGCCATCGGTTGCCAGAAGCATGGCAAGACCGAGCTCTATCGCCACTACCGCCACCATCTGGCCCAGAGCCGGGATCAGTTCATCATCGCGCCGGGCATCAAGGGGATGGTGATGAGCGTGTTTACCCTCCCCTCCTACGATGTGGTGTTCAAGGTGATAAAAGACGAGTTCACTCCCCCTAAGGATGTGAGCCACGAGCAGGTGAAGGCAAAATACCGGCTGGTAAAACAGCACGATCGGGTGGGCCGCATGGCCGATACCCAGGAGTTCACCAACTTCGAGTTTCCGCTGGATCGCATCTCGCCGGAGCTCCTTGCAGAGCTCAAGACGGTGGCGCCCTCGGCACTCACCATCAGCGACGACAAGCTGGTGATCAAGCACCTCTATACCGAGCGCAAGATGATCCCCCTCAACCTCTATCTGGACAAGGCGGACGAGCAGCAGACCCGCCTCGCGCTGGAGGAGTACGGCAACGCCATCAAGCAGCTGGCGGCGGCCAACATCTTCCCGGGGGACATGCTGTTCAAGAATTTCGGCGTCACCCGTCACGGCCGGGTGGTCTTCTACGACTACGACGAGATCTGCTACATGACGGAGTGTAACTTCCGCCAGATCCCGCCGCCGCGCTACCCCGAGGATGAGTGGAGCGCCGAGCCTTGGTACTCGGTCGCCCCCAACGACATCTTCCCCGAGGAGTTCGCCACCTTCCTGCTGCAAAAACCGCAGGTGCGGGAGATCATGTTGCAACTGCACAAGGAGATGTTTGACGCCAACTACTGGAAGATGCTGCAGAGCAACATCAAGGTGGGGGTGTTCGAGGATGTCTACCCCTACCGGCGCAAGAAGCGCTTCAAGTACCAGCGCGGCGGCTGATCCCGCTGGCCCGCGCACATCGCAGCAACGAAAACGGGGTGGCCAAAGCCACCCCGTTTTGCTATCCGCTTGCGCCTTAACTGCCGCGACGGCGGATCACCCCCTCCTGCATGGTACTCGCCACCAGCATGCCATCACGGGTGAAGAACTGACCGCGCACCAGACCACGACCGCTGCTGGCGCTCGGGCTGTCTACCACGTAGAGCAGCCAGTCGTCGAAGCGGAAATCCCGGTGGAACCACATGGAGTGGTCGATGGTGGCCACCTGCATATCCGGCTCCCAGTAGGACACCCCGTGGGGCTGCAGCGAGGTGAGCAGGAAGTTGAAGTCGGAGGCGTAGGCCAGCAGGTATTTGTGCACCCGCAGATCGTCCGGCATCTGGCCGTTGGCCTTGAACCAGACGTGGCGCACCGGATCCTGCACCGTCGGCCGAATAGGGTCGACCAGGGTCACCGGGCGCATCTCGATGGGCTGCTCACAGAGGATCTTGTCCCGCAGGGAGGCAGGGATCAGGTTCTCGTAGGGGCGCACCAGCTCCAGCTCGCTCTTGAGCTCTTCCGGCGGGGTGATGCCGGTCGGCATCTGCGCCTGATGCTCGAAACCGTCGGCCGGCACCTGAAACGAGGCGTTGAGATAGAAGATGGGCTTGCCGCCCTGAATCGCCTTGACCCGACGGGTGGAGACGGTCTGGCCGTCGCGGATATTCTCCACGTCATAGACGATGGGACGGGTCACATCCCCCGGACGCAGGAAGTAGGAGTGAAAACTGTGAACCTGACGACCGGTCTCGACCGTCTGCTTGGCGGCTGACAAGGCCTGCCCCATTACCTGTCCACCAAACACGGCCCGCAGACCGAGATCCTGGCTCTGGCCCCGAAACAGGCCCTCCTCGATTTTTTCAAGCGCCAGCAACGCCAGCAGCTCATCAAGTACCTTGCTCATCCTTCACTCCTCTATCAGAGCCGCACAGGCTAACAAGCTCACCGGAGCAGAGCAACCGCAGCGGCGATTCTGCGGGCAAACAGACGACAGAAATTCCCCTCAATTTCTCACCAGCCACTCTTTTACCAGCCAAGGAGCGCTGATACAAAAAGGCCCGCACCAGTTGGTGCGGGCCTTTGCTTGGCCGACTGAGCACTTGAACAGCGTGCAGTACGCAACGGGTTATCGGCTTACTTGCTGCCGGTACCGGAGTTGCGGGTAGAGGCTTGCGGCTTGCGACGGGCGGTGGTGGCGCGAGCGCGCGGCTCTTTGCCCTGCATCTCTTTGTGACGCTGCACGGCGCGACGGATCTGGGCGGCCTGCTTGTGGCGGCTGGTTTTGCCATCCTGCTGCAGATCGACCTTGGATTCGGTCTCCGGCGGCAGGTTGACCAGACCGCGCAGGTAGTTCACTTCCGGCAGTTTCAGCTCTTGCCAGCCGCCGCGCGGGATGCCGCGGTCCAGCTTGACGTCGCCGTAGCGGATACGCATCAGGCGGCTCACCTGCACTTCCTGAGATTCCCACAGGCGGCGCACTTCACGGTTGCGACCTTCGGTCAGGGTGACGTTGAACCACTGGTTCAGACCCTCACCGCCAGCCGGTTTGATCTTGTTGAACTTGGCTGTGCCATCTTCCAGCTGCACGCCCTTGCGCAGACGCTGCAGCATGGCTTCGGTGATTTCGCCAAAGACACGTACCGCGTATTCCCGCTCCACTTCGTGGCTCGGGTGCATCAGACGGTTGGCCAGCTCACCGTCGGTGGTGAACAGCAACAGACCGGAGGTATTGACGTCGAGGCGGCCGACCGCAATCCAGCGGGCACCTTCCATCTTGGGCAGACGATCAAACACGGTGGGACGACCTTCCGGATCGTGACGGGTACACATCTCCCCTTCCGGCTTGTGGTAAGCCAGTACGCGGCAGATCACTTCCTCTGCGGCACGGGTCTTGACCTGGTGACCATCCACCCGGATCACGGCGTTCACTTCGACGCGATCCCCCAGTGTGGCGACCTTGCCATCCACACTGACCCGACCTGCGGTGATCAGGGCCTCCATCTCACGACGGGAGCCGTGACCCGCGCGGGCCAACACTTTTTGCAGTTTTTCACTCATCGGGGTTACCTGATTGTTGATCGCAGCCCACTGGTAAAAGGGGCAACGGGGTTAACTGTAACAAACGCCGGTTGGAGCGTTTGCCACAGTTGAAAAATGTATATCTCGGTGACATCGGCACGCTTTGGCGCCATTCACCGGGCATCGCTCTCCCCGTCCACCGCAGAGGGCAACAGGGGTTGCAGCTCCGGATCCAGCTCGGGGAGCTGCTCCAGACTCTGCAGATTAAAGTAATCCAGAAACTCTCTGGTGGTGGCGAGCAGCTCGGGGCGACCCGCCACCTCTTTGTGGCCAATGCTGCGCACCCAGCCACGCTCTTTCAAGGTATTCACTATCTGGCTCGATACCGCCACCCCGCGGATCGCTTCGATCTCGGCCCGGGTGATGGGTTGGCGATAGGCGATCAGGGTCAGCGTCTCCATCACCGCGCGCGAATAACGCGGCGCCCGCTCGCTCCAGAGCCGCGAGAGCTCTTCGGCATACTCCTGACGCGCCTGAAAGCGCCAGCCGGAGGCGACCTCTTTGAGTTCGACGCCTCGCGAGCTGTAATCTTGCCTGATCTCGGCCAACAGCAGCTGAACATAGCGACTGGTCACCGGATAATCGGCCAGCACGCTGTTTTTCAGCTCGCTGACATTGAGCGGACGACCGGCCACAAACAGCGCAGCTTCGATCAGGGTCTTGAGTCGTTCAGTGGGCAGCGCCACGGTTGCCCTCCTCGCTCTGCTCGGCCAATGCGAAATGAATTGGGCCGAGTGGTTCTGCCTGCAGGATCCAGATCAGTTGCTCCTTGCACAGCTCCAGCAGGGCCAGAAACGTCACCAGTACCCCCATGCGCCCCTCTTCGGCACGCAGCACCTGCTCAAGGCGCAGGGTCTGCCCCAGCGCGAGCATGGCAAGGATCTCCGCCATGCGCACCCGGGTCGGGATCTGTTCGCGGCGGATCTGGTGATGTTCGAAATGAGTCGCGCGTTTTACCACACTTTGCATGTAAAGGGCGAGCTCAACCAACGAAACATCGGGTGCCAGTGGCTTGAGGGCGCCAAAATCGGGGGGCAAGGCCGCGGCGATATAAATCTCCCGCTCCACCCGTGGCAGCTCATTGACCCTCTCCGCCCCTACCTTGTAGCGCTCGTACTCCTGCAGGCGGCGGATCAGGGTCACCCGCGGGTCTTCCCCCTCATCTTCATCCTCCAGCTCCGGCGCCTTGGGCAACAGCAGGCGGGATTTTATCTCCGCCAGCCAGGCCGCCATCAGCAGGTATTCGGCCGCCAGCTCAAGGTTAAGCCCCTGCATCAGCTCCACGTACTCCATGTACTGGGCGGTGATCTGAAGGATTGGCAGGTTGAGGATATCGAGCTGCTGGCGCCGGATCAGATAGAGCAGCAGATCCAGCGGTCCCTCGAAGGTATCGAGGAACACCTCCAGCGCATCGGGCGGGATGAACAGGTCCTGGGGCAGCTCGTGATAGGGCTGCCCCAGGACTTTCGCGATGGGTAGCGCGGCGCCAGATCCCGTCTCGGCGGAAGGGACTGTCACCGGTTCAGCGACATCACTCAAACGGAGTCGGGTCCCCGGCACCGCGACGACGCAATACCGGCTCGTCGTCAGAGAAATCGACCACAGTCGTGGGCTGCTCGCCCAGATAGCCGCCGTTGACCACCAGATCGATCTGCTTGCCCAGCTTGTCGAAGATCTCTTCCGGATCGAACTCGGCCATCTCGGAGTCCGGCAGGATCAATGTGGTAGAGAGCAGCGGCTCGCCGAGGGCTTCCAAGAGCGCCTGAGCAATCTTGTTGTCCGGCACCCGGATGCCGATGCTCTTCTTCTTCTCGTTCATCAGGCGGCGCGGCACCTCTTTGGTCGCCTTGAAGATGAAGGTGTAGGCGCCCGGGGTGTTGTTCTTGATCAGGCGAAACGCGCTGTTGTCGACCTTGGCGTAGGTGGAGATCTCGGAGAGATCGCGGCACACCAGAGTGAAGTCGTGGTTGGCGTCGAGGCGACGGATACGGCAGATGCGCTCCAGCGCGCCCTTGTCACCCATCTGGCAACCCAGCGCATAACCGGAGTCGGTCGGATAGACGATGACGCCGCCGTTCTGGATGATCTGTACCGCCTGACCGATCAGACGGGCCTGGGGGTTTTCCGGATGTACGTAAAAATGCTGACTCATAGCTTGTTCTCGCAATGGGGGCAGCAATACCTGCCCGCTCGTATGGTCACGGGTCAAAGACCCATGACACTACCTTAACCTGTTTGTGGCCGCTTCGCTGGCGCCATTACCGGCTCGCCAGCAGCTCGGCATGTTGCTCGGTGGTGAGCCCAAAGTGACCGGGATAGGCCAGCCAGACGGGCATTCCCTCTCTGGGCAGCCAGAGGTGGCGGCCCAGCTCGGTCCAGTTGGAGGGGAAGTGAAAATCCGATCCCACCGAGATATAGAGGTCGTGATCCTTGGCCCACTGGCCCAGATTGGCCCGCTCCTGCGGGCTCTGTTGGGGCAATGACACCTCCATGGCATCGCCACCGGCCGCCTTGAAGGCCACCAGCAGCCGCTTGATCCACTTGGCGGTGAGATCGTAACGGCTGGGGTGGGCCAGCACCGCCAGCCCACCGGCGGCGTGAATGGCGGCGATGGCTTCACTCATCTCGGGCCACTCGGCCGGGGCATACCCTTTATTGCCACGGCTCAGGTACTTTTTGAATACCTTCTGCATATTGTCGGCCACTCCGCGCGCCACCAGCACCCGGGCAAAGTGGGCGCGGGTCACGGCAGCATCACCGGCCAGCGCCTTGGCCTCTTCATAGGTGCCGGGGATGAGGCACTTCTCCAGACGACGCCCGATTTCCATCGCACGCGCTTCGCGACGTGCCAGCTGACCGGCCAGAAAGTCGGTCAGCTGCGGATTTTTTTCATCCACCCCCAACGCCACGATATGGATCTCGTGATGCTCCCAGCCGGTGGAGATCTCGACCCCGCTCACCAGTCGCAGCGGCAGTTGCTCGGCTTCGATGGTGCGACGCACCTCATCAAGCCCGGCGAGGGTGTCGTGGTCAGTAACTGCTAACACTTCGACCTGTTTCTCGGCGGCGCGGCGCACCAGTTCGGCGGGGCTCAGCACCCCGTCGGAGGCAGTGGTATGGCAGTGAAGATCGAATCTCATCAGGTTATTCCGCTCTCGTGGTCAGGTCACCATTCATGGCAAATCGGTGAAAGAAGGCTAAAAAGCGACTTGACTTGGCCGCGGCTTTATCGTTTTCTGTAGGCACTTCATTGCAAACATCTTTTTACAGGACTTTATCATGCAAACGACTTCCATACTGACCATCTGGTGGTGGCACACTCCCTGACATGCGGGCGTGTGGTCGTTGCTGTACCTGTAATCTGACAGCAAATTAAGAACCCAAAGAAAAAGCCCGCTGACCCCAGCGGGCTTTTTTATTATCCGGCAAATGGACCTGTGATGAAACCGAGAATTCAGACAAGCAAGCTGACCTGGCGATGGCGCCCCTGAACCAGCCACCCCGGACCCATTAAATTTTCAAGGAATTCAACGTCATGAACATCGGTAACACGCATCACACGCAAGGGAACGCACTATGACAGCCACACATCGCCTTCCTCTGGGTGAATTCGATACCCTCAAACTCAACGCCCCCTATGTGGCCGACCCGCTGGCACTCTATACCCGCCTCTGTCAGGGCCGCCCCAACAACCTGCTGCTGGAATCGGTGGAGATCGACTCCAAGGCAGGCAAACAGAGCCTGCTGCTGGTGGATGCCTGCCTGCGCATCGAGTGCCGTGGTCGCACCGTGCGGGTACGCAGCCTGAACGACAACGGCGCCCAGTTGCAGAGCCTGCTGGCCGAGCGGCTGCCTGCGGTGGTGGCCCGCTCGCTGGTAGATGGCGAGCTGCAGCTCGACTTCCCGGCCTCCGATCGGGAGCTGGACGAAGATTCCCGCCTCAAGGGGAGCAGCGTGCTGGACGTGCTGCGCACCCTGCAGCGGGAGCTCGATTGCCAATTGGGTAAAGAAGCTCTCTTTATGGCGGGCAGCTTCGCCTATGACCTCATCGCCTCTTTTGAAGATCTGCCTGAAGTGCCGGAGGGGAGCAACGACTGCCCCGACTACTGCTTCTATGTGGCCGAAACCCTGATCACCATCGACCATATCGAACGCACCACTCAACTGCTGGCCTGCATCTTTGGCGGCGACAGCGACGAAAGCCAAGTTGAAGACAGATACACCCGCCTGACCGAGCGACTCACCGACTTCAAACAGATTTGCCAGCAACCCCTCTGCGCCGAGCTGACCACCCAGCCCCTGACCGGCGGCATGAGCGTGGACAAGAGCGACAAACAGTTCTGCGCCGAGGTGGAGAAGCTCAAGGGCTTTATCCGCCGTGGCGACATCTTCCAGGTGGTGCCGTCCCGCTGCTTCTCCCTGCCCTGCCCGAGCCCCCTGGCCGCCTATCGCCGCCTCAAGCAGACCAACCCCAGCCCCTACATGTTCTACGTGCAGGATGAGGGCTTCACCCTGTTTGGCGCCTCGCCGGAGAGCGCGGTGAAATTCTGCGCCGCCAGCCGCGATGTGGAGATGTACCCCATCGCCGGTACCCGCCGCCGCGGCTTCAACCCGGATGGCAGCATCAACCGCGATCTCGACGGCCGCATCGAGCTGGAACTGCGTCAGGACGAGAAAGAGGTGGCCGAGCACCTGATGCTGGTGGATCTGGGCCGCAACGACATCGCCCGCATCTCCGAGCCCGGTACCCGCTACGTCAAGGAGCTGCTGAAAGTGGATCGCTACAGCCACGTGATGCATCTGGTCTCCAAGGTGGTCGGCACCTTGCGTTCCGACCTTGACGCCCTGCACGCCTATCAGGCCTGCATGAATATGGGCACCCTCACTGGCGCCCCCAAAATCCGCGCCAGCGAGCTTATTCGCATGGTGGAAGGCAAGCGCCGCGGCAGCTACGGCGGTGCGGTTGGCTACATCAACGGCGCCGGCGAGATGGATACCTGCATCGTCATTCGCTCCGCCTTTGTCAAAGAGGGCGTGGCCCATGTGCAGGCCGGTGCCGGGGTGGTCTATGACTCCAAGCCGCAAGCCGAAGCGGACGAGACCCGCGCCAAGGCGGCAGCCGTGCTGGCCGCCATCGCTGCCAGCCATGGCACCTCCCTGCAAGCCCTGAGCGCCCAGCAGGAGCAACATAAGGACGTGAGCCAATGAGTACCGGATCAACAGCCACTAACATCTTCCTGCTCGATAACTTCGATTCATTTACCTACAACCTCGTCGACCAGTTCCGCTCCCTCGGTTATCCGGTGCGGATCTACCGCAACAGCCTGCCAGCGAGCCGCATCATGAGCGAAATCGCCGCCTGCGAAGGGGATGCGGTGCTGGTGCTCTCGCCGGGGCCGGGCGCCCCCCATGAAGCAGGTTGCCTGATTGATCTGATCAAGCTGGCCCGTGGTCAGGTGCCCATCCTCGGTATCTGCCTCGGCCATCAGGCCCTGTGCGAAGCCTACGGCGGCACCGTCGGCGCGGCGGGTGAAATCGTCCACGGCAAGCGCTCCCTGATTGAGCACAACGGCCACGGCGCCTTCGCCGGTCTGCCGAGCCCGCTGCCGGTGGCCCGTTACCACTCGCTGGTCGCCACCTATGTACCGGAGGAGCTGACGGTGATTGCCCACTATCAGGGCATGCCCATGGCCATCGAGCAGCAGGATGAGCGGGTGCTGGGCTTCCAGTTCCACCCGGAATCCATCATGACCTCGGAAGGGGCCCGCCTGCTGACTCAGGCGCTCGCCCATATCACCCGTCCAGTTAGCAGTGTGCGTTAAGGTAAGGAGACCAACATGCATCAACATCTCAACACCCTCTACCAGGGTCAGTCTCTGAGCCGTGAAAGTACCCGCGACGCCTTCGGGCAAGTGGTGCGTGGCGAAGTGGACCCCATCGTACTCGCAAGCCTGCTGACAGCCCTCAAGATCAAGGGGGAGACCCCGGAGGAGATCGCCGGCGCCGCCGAGGCCCTCTTGGCGGAAGCGCGCGACTTCCCGCGTCCGGAGTATGAGTTTTGCGACATCGTCGGCACCGGTGGCGATGGCCTCAACACCATCAACGTCTCCACCACCTCGGCGCTGGTCGCCGCAGCTTGCGGCCTGAAAGCGGCCAAGCACGGCAACCGCTCGGTCTCGAGCAAGTCGGGTTCGAGCGATCTGCTGGACAAGATGGGCATCAAGCTCGACATGAGCCCGGCGCAGGCGCGTCGCTGTCTGGATGAGCTCGGCATCTGCTTCCTGTTCGCCCCCCAGTATCACGCCGGGGTGCGCCACGCCATGCCGGTGCGCCAAGCCCTCAAGACCCGCACCCTGTTCAACGTGCTGGGGCCGCTTATCAACCCCGCTCGTCCCACCTATCAGCTGATGGGGGTCTATGCCCCCGAGCTAGTGCGTCCCATCGCAGAAACCCTGCTGGCACTGGGGCTGAAAACCGGTATGGTGGTTCACGGCGCCGGGCTGGATGAAATTGCCATTCACGGCCCGACCCAGGTGGCCCAGATCCGTGACGGCGAGATCCGCGAATTTATGATCACCCCGGCTGACTTTGGCCTGGAGACCTATCCGGTCAGCGCCATTCAAGGTGGGGAACCGGAAGAGAACCGCGCCATCACCGCCGCCATTCTGGAAGGGCGTGGCACCCCGGCCCACAACGCCGCCATCGCTGCCAACGTGGCGCCGCTGCTGCTGATGGCGGGCAAGGCGACCGATCTCAAGAGCGCAGCAGCCGAAGTGCTGGCGGTGCTGGCGAGCGGCAAGGCAGCGGATCTCGCCGCCCGGCTGGCCACTCTGAGCCATCAGGAAGCGGGCCATCAGGAGGCATGATGTCAGCCACCACGTTGCACAACAGTCATTCAGAACGCCCACAGGGCAAGAGCCAGTTTCGCAAGGATAACGAGATGTCAGACCTTATTGCCCCCCATGCTTTTCTGAACATGGCCTCCATCAGCCAGACCATTCTCGGCAAGATCGTGGCGGCCAAACAGGAGTGGATTGCCGCCCGCAAGCAGGCCCAGCCGCTGGAGAGCTTCCAGAGCGCGCTGACCCCAAGCGATCGGGATTTCGTCGGCGCCCTCAAGGCGGGCTCCACCCGCTTTATTCTGGAGTGCAAGAAGGCCTCTCCCTCCAAGGGGTTGATCCGCGACGATTTCAGCCCGGAGGCGATCGCCGATATCTATGGCAAATACGCCACCGCCATCTCGGTGCTGACAGACGAGAAGTTCTTTCAGGGGGATTTCGCCTTTTTGCCGCGGGTGCGAGGTCGCGTATCGCAGCCGGTGCTCTGCAAGGATTTCATGATTGACCCCTATCAGGTCTATCTGGCCCGCCACTATCAGGCGGACGCCATCCTGCTGATGCTCTCGGTGCTCACCGACGAGGGGTATCGCGCCCTATTCGCGGTGGCCAAAGAGCTGGGCCTTGGCGTGCTCACCGAGGTGAGCAACGAGGAAGAGCTGACCCGCGCCATCGCGTTGGGCGCGCCGGTCATTGGCATCAACAACCGGGATCTGCGCGATTTGAGCGTCGATCTCAACCGCACCAAACAGCTGGCTAAAGATATTCCAAGCGATCGGGTGGTGATCAGCGAGTCCGGCATCAACCATCGCGCCCAAGTAGCGGATCTGCGCCACTACGCCAAGGGCTTTCTGGTGGGCTCGTCATTGATGGCCGAGCCGGATCTGGAAGCCGCAGTGCGCAAGCTGGTACTGGGCCAAAACAAGGTGTGCGGCCTCACCCGCGCCGAGGATGCCGCCGCTGCCCATCAGGCGGGCGCGGTGTTTGGCGGTCTTATCTTTGTGGCGAAAAGCCCGCGTTATGTGGACATCCCTGCCGCCCGCGCCGTGATGGCGGGTGCGCCGCTCTCCTATGTCGGGGTATTTCGCAACGCCCAGCCCGCCACCATTGCCAAGACGGTGGATGCGCTGGGGCTCGCCGCTGTCCAACTGCACGGGGATGAGGATGCTGCCTATATCGATATTCTGCGTCCGCTGCTGCCGACTGGCTGTCAGATCTGGAAAGCAATTGGCATCTCTCTCGGCAAAGAAAGCGGCGAGCCGCTGCCCGACCTCGACTACCCGGCCGATCGCCTGCTGCTGGATACGAAAGTCGGCAGCCAGAGCGGTGGCACCGGTCAGGCGTTCGACTGGGCCCTGCTGGCCACCCTCGACAAGAGCAAACTGATGCTGGCGGGTGGCCTTAATCCCGACAACGCCCTGCAGGCGGCGCAAGTGGGCTGCCTCGGCCTTGATTTCAACTCCGGGGTGGAGAGTGCCCTGGGCCAGAAGGATGCGCACAAGATTGCAGCCGCCTTCGGCGCACTGCGCAACCTGTAACGCAACCCTTTTTGATGTTTCGATTTAGCTAATACAAGGAAGAAGCCATGACCCTGCTCAACCCGTTTTTCGGTGAATTTGGCGGTATGTATGTACCCCAAATCCTTATCCCCGCCCTGCTCCAGCTGGAGAAAGCCTTCGTCGATGCCAAGGATGATCCGGCCTTTATCGCCGAGTTTCAGTCCCTGCTGACCGAGTATGCCGGTCGCCCGACCCCGCTCACCCTGACCCGCAATCTGACCAAAGGCACCAAGACCCGCCTCTACCTCAAGCGTGAAGATCTGCTGCACGGCGGCGCCCACAAGACCAACCAGGTGCTGGGTCAGGCCCTGCTCGCCAAGCGGATGGGCAAGAGCGAGATCATCGCCGAAACCGGCGCCGGCCAGCATGGCGTGGCCACTGCGCTGGCTTGCGCCCTGCTCGGCCTCAAGTGCCGGGTCTATATGGGTGCCAAGGATTGCGAGCGCCAGAAGCCCAACGTCTTTCGCATGAAGCTGATGGGCGCCACCGTTATTCCGGTGCACTCCGGCTCGTCCACCCTGAAAGATGCCTGTAACGAGGCGCTGCGCGACTGGGCCGCCAACTACGAGTCGGCCCACTACCTGCTCGGCACCGCCGCCGGCCCGCACCCCTTCCCCACCATCGTGCGGGAGTTCCAGAAGATGATCGGCGAAGAGGCCAAGGCCCAGTGTTTCGAGAAGGAGGAGCGACTGCCCGATGCGGTGATCGCCTGCGTCGGCGGCGGGTCGAACGCCATCGGCATGTTTGCCGACTTTATCGATGAGCCGTCGGTGCGTCTGATCGGTGTCGAGCCGGGCGGTCACGGTATCGAGAGCGGCGAGCACGGCGCACCGCTCGGTCACGGCAGCAAGGGGGTCTTCTTTGGCATGCACTCCTACCTGATGCAGGACAATCAGGGGCAAATTCAGGAGTCCTACTCCGTCTCGGCGGGGCTGGATTTCCCCTCCGTCGGCCCGCAGCACGCCCATCTGGCCGCCATCGGCCGCGCCGAGTACCCCTCGGTGACCGACAAGGAGGCGCTGGACGCCTTCCAGGAGCTGGCCAAATCCGAAGGAATCATACCGGCGCTGGAGTCCTCCCACGCGCTGGCCCACGCCCTCAAGATGGCCCGCAGTGAACCGGAAAAAGAGCAGGTGCTCATCGTCAACCTCTCCGGCCGTGGCGACAAAGATATCTTCACCGTTGCCGACATTTTCGAGAAAGAAGGAACCTTGTCATGAACCGTTACGCACAACTCTTCTCCCGTCTGGACGACGCCAATCAGGGCGCCTTTGTGCCGTTCGTGATGCTGGGTGACCCGACTCCTGAACTCTCGCTGGCCATCGTCGATACGCTGGTTGCAGGGGGCGCCGATGCCCTCGAGCTCGGCATTCCCTTCTCCGATCCGGTGGCGGACGGCCCCACGATTCAGGGCGCCGCCCTGCGGGCGTTTGCCAGCCACACCACCCCGGACGACTGCTTCGAGCTGCTCGGCCGCATTCGTGCCAAGTACCCGCAGCTGCCCATTGGCCTCTTGGTCTACGCCAACCTGGTCTATGTGCGCAAAATTGACGGCTTCTACGAGAAGTGCCAGCAGGCGGGCGTGGATTCGGTGCTGGTGGCCGACGTGCCGGTGCAGATGTGCGCCCCCTACAAGGCGGCGGCCGGCAAGTTCGGCATCGACAGCATCTTTATCGCCCCGCCCAATGGCGACGCCGAGACCCTGAAACAGGTGGCGGAGCTCGGCAATGGTTACACCTATCTGGTGAGCCGCGCCGGCGTCACCGGTGCCGAGACCAAGGCCGGCATGCCGGTGGAAGGTCTCATCAATACCCTGCGCGAGTTCAACGCCCCGCCCGCCCTGCTCGGCTTTGGCATCAGCGAACCGGCTCAGGTGCGTGAAGCGATCGCCGCTGGCGCCGCCGGTGCCATCTCCGGCTCCGCCGTGGTGAAGATCATCGAGACCCACCACCATAACCCGGAACATATGCTGACCCGTCTGAAGGAGTTTGTGGAAGGGATGAAGGCCGCGACCAACCGCTAAGGTCGGATAATGGGGTCAGCTGCCTGTGGCCCTGATGGCCCAGCTTGCGTATCAACACCACGTATAGCGATATAGCTGCAATCACTGCATCAAAGGGAGCCTGACCGGCTCCCTTTCTTTTTATCTCGCTTGTGCCCGCTTGCAGCTCTGGGCGTGTTGCGCCCTCTCCCTCCGGGAGAGGGCTGGGGTGAGGGCGGCTTTGCATTCCCAACCAAACGAGTTGCTCACTCAGCCCATGCCTTAATAGCTAATTTATTGATCCAGCACAGATTCCCGCCAAAACACGCTTCTCAACGCGCCACCAGCCCCCTTAAGATACCCGAATGACAATCAACCTCTCGGAAGAACGCCATGACAGCGATTGTTACAATCTCGCAGGTTAACAGCAGCAAACTGGGGGCTGTCACTCAGGGGCGGTAGCGTGGTTTTTGTAGGTTAACGCAGCGTGTAACAAAGCCCAACAGGCGAGCATTATTGCGCCAACTCTCTCGGGATAAACAAGGACGTGAAAGATCTGCAGTGGTAAACGTTGAGCTTCACTTCGTTCAGTACCAACCTACGATTTTTAGCCCAACATACGAGATGTATCGCCGACATAGTAAAATGGGTGACATATAGCTGGGACTAAAAAATATTAGCGTCCCAGTTCAGCTATAAGCCATAGGTAAAAATAATGCCAGTAACAGCTCTTGAGGTTATAGATACTGCTGTAAAAATTGGTCTCGGTGGTGTAATTACGGTTGCCGGAACATTTGTAATCACAAAACTGAATCATAAACATGACAACGGAAAAGAGCGTGCAAAAAGGTACTTTGATGCCCTAGAGTCAGTTGGAGAAAATGTTGAGGATATCACTCACACAGCTCTCCGCTATTGGGCTTTAGTTATTGAATGGGTGAGAAATAATAAACAAGGCATGGCACTCACGGAGCGTAGGCAAGAGGAGCTAGACAAAACGAAACTGGATTTATTTGATCACTTCAAAAGTCTTACCGTTGCCGAGTCAAAACTGCTTTTGCTGGGGCTCGACAAGCCTTCTTTATTGCTTCGAGAATATGGTGACTTCCTAAAGGAGATGCGGCGTAAATATTATGATGGAAAGTCATCACTCACCGAAGAACAAATGGAAACTGCTAGGCAAGAGCTTTTAATCAAGCGTCAAGCACTTTTCTCTGCTCTGTCTAACAGCTATAAAAATGGTTTTTGAAAATCACAGACAACCTAGCTACCCTCAGTTTTATCTTTACTACAACAAAAATCAATACACCCGTTTTTATAAGCGATAGCGTAGTATCATAGGCTCTCATAAATATAAGTGTCCAGTTATAACCCACAAATTTAAAAAATGTCTGGAGTGGGTCGACGTTAGTGTTTTTTGTGTTAGCTACAGACGTACTTATTGGCGCAACAATGCCT
Organism: Aeromonas sp. HMWF015; assembly: GCF_963878965.1. Classification (NCBI taxonomy): domain Bacteria; kingdom Pseudomonadati; phylum Pseudomonadota; class Gammaproteobacteria; order Aeromonadales; family Aeromonadaceae; genus Aeromonas; species Aeromonas sp. HMWF015. The sequence continues at coordinate 22,623 of NZ_CAWNZT010000297.1, forward strand.
AAAAAATCTTATAAAAAGTAAGTTAGGCTATAGAGAAAACTTAACACCACCACGCTAGTATCTTTATTCATCATAATTAACAGAAAGATAAAATGATAACTAGAAAAGACATCCACAATCATGTTGTGCATTTAACAAAAGATTCAAAAAAATTTGATGCAGTAGCTAATCTTGTGAGTATTCTAGAACATGGAAAAATTGAAGCCAGAAAGTCACACTCTCTTTTTTCACATCATGTTAGGAACTTTAGTGGAAAATGTGCAAACATTGAAAAATTTAAGGCTATTTGTAATCAACAGTTCCGTTCTGTTTGCTTTACAGAAACACCGATTTCTGAAATTAAGTTTTTAACTACGAAAAGACCAAGAACTTCAAATATAATGC
>NZ_CAWNZT010000298.1:0-1335 GCF_963878965.1 Aeromonas sp. HMWF015
CCCGGTCTATTGACCGGGCTTTTTATATCCTCGATCTAGCTTATCTATTTTTACCCGCAATCAGGGCAGGGCAATACCGTGGCGCTCAAGCAGTTCGATCAGACCGATCAGTGGCAGACCGATCAAGGCGTTAGGATCGCGCCCCTCCAGCCCCTTGAACAGCACGATCCCCATCCCTTCACATTTGAAGCTGCCTGCACAATCGAGGGGCAGTTCAGCCTCTACATAGCGGCGAATGGCAGATTCGTCGAGATCGCGAAAGTGGACCGTATACGGTTCAATCAATTGATGAATCTCATTGGTTGCAGCGTTAAGTACGCACAGGCCGGTGTAGAAGGTGACGCTGCGACCTTGAGCCGCCATCAGCTGGGCGATGGCATTGTCGATGGTGCCCGGTTTGCCGAGGATGCGGCCATTGCAGACACACACCTGATCAGAGCCGATGATCAAGCCGTGATCACGTTGCCCGGCGATGGCATCAGCCTTGGCACGAGCCAGTCTGGCCACCAGCGCCTCGGCGGATTCGCCAGCCAGTGGTTGCTCATCCACATCGGGCGCGGCACATTCAAAGGGGAGGCCGAGCTTCTCCAGCAGGGCTTTGCGATAGCGAGAAGTTGAGGCGAGGATCAGATTCTGTGGCATAATCAGGTACCGATGAAAGCAAGTACCGGCATTCTAGGGACTTGTGACGTTAAAATCATCGGCGGTAAGGACTTTTTCCTTTGACTATCAGTTGTTGGACCTATATTATTCGCGCCCTATGCAAAAGGTGAAGTTGCCCGTTAAGGTTGATCCAGTCCGTAGTGCCTTGAAGCTGCTCGATTACATCGGGATAGTGGAAAAGTCGCAGATGCCCAGGCTGGAGGAATCAACCGCTGGCTTGCAGAGTGATATCGAGGTATCACTGCACTTTGGCAAAGATGTCCAGAAGTTGACCGTTATGAAAGGCACTGCCCATGCCAAGGTTGACCTGGTTTGCCAACGTTGCGGAGAGACATTCGAACACCTCTGTGAAGCTGAATTTATCTACACTCCGCTGTTCGAAAGAACAAACGAGGAAGAACTGCCGGAAGCTTATGAGCCCATTGAGTTGGACGAAAACGGCGAGATAGATCTTCATCAAATCCTGGAGGATGAACTCATCCTCTCGTTGCCTCAAGTCGCAATGCATCCTATGGATGCCTGCCCGAGAGGAAACATGGAGATGACCTGGGGTGAAATCGAACCTGCTGATGAGCGGCCGAATCCCTTTGCAGTTCTTGAAGAGCTTAAACGTAAGTGAATTTAGGAGTTAGCCTACAATGGCCGTACAACAGAACCGTAAAACCCGTGCCA
>NZ_CAWNZT010000299.1:0-5397 GCF_963878965.1 Aeromonas sp. HMWF015
TGCGAAGGTGGCGGAATTGGTAGACGCGCTAGCTTCAGGTGTTAGTGTCCCACGGATGTGAGGGTTCGAGTCCCTCTCTTCGCACCATGCTTTATCCAGACAGCATGTAAATCCAGACTGGAAACCCGAATGTGCGAAGGTGGCGGAATTGGTAGACGCGCTAGCTTCAGGTGTTAGTGCCCCCCGGGTGTGAGGGTTCGAGTCCCTCTCTTCGCACCATGCTTCTCCAGATAGCATGTAAATCAAAACTGGTAACACAAATGTGCGAAGGTGGCGGAATTGGTAGACGCGCTAGCTTCAGGTGTTAGTGTCCCACGGATGTGAGGGTTCGAGTCCCTCTCTTCGCACCAATACTGCCATGCTGATTCAGCAGCATGTAAATCCAACTAGAAAACCCGAATGTGCGAAGGTGGCGGAATTGGTAGACGCGCTAGCTTCAGGTGTTAGTGCCCCCCGGGTGTGAGGGTTCGAGTCCCTCTCTTCGCACCATGATTCTGACATGTAAACACAGAACAATGCGCTCCAACCGCATTTAAAAACCAGCTGGAGAAAATCAGTGTGCGAAGGTGGCGGAATTGGTAGACGCGCTAGCTTCAGGTGTTAGTGTCCCACGGATGTGAGGGTTCGAGTCCCTCTCTTCGCACCATTCATTACGCAAAAGGCCCATCACAAAAGTGATGGGCCTTTTGTTTTTACTCCTTGTTATGGCTATGCTTTTGACGACTCCCCGCTCATCGTCATGCCAAGGAACGCATATGATACTGGATACCGACATTCACAACTTTTACGAACATCTGGTGCTCAAGGAGATTGAGAAACAGGGGCTGCAGCAAAAGCTCAACAGCGATCAGATGGCCGACCTCTGCTGCCTTACCCTCAACCAGCTTCCGGCCCACTATATTCGCCACAATGTCGACATGATCTACTTCCTGACCGACGCCAAGCGTACCGAAATGGAGAAGCTGGTCGTCGAATCGCTCAAGGTGGCACAGCAGAAGATCAAGCAGGCTCCCGTCAAAAGCTCATAACCAGGGCTGCTGCCAGAGCAGAGTAACGATACCGGTCAACCCGGCCACTGGCAGCAAGATCAAGGCGGGCCGCAATCCGGGCTCCAGCATCACCCAGGCAGCCAGCAGAAAACCGGCACTCCAGGTGCCGTACTCTTTATCCTGACCCCATGCGAGTACGGCCACCGCCACCAGCAACATCATCCCCCGCAATATCCAGCGCATTGTTTTCTCCCCAATCAACAATTGATAATAATTATCATCTTCATCTACTGGGGATGCAAGTGGCGTCACGGGCAAGCTTCGTATGTAACCCTTTGTGTCAACAGGCCGCTCAAAAACGGGTTATGAGATCAACTAATTTGTGATTTTTTCAATCAAATGTGCATTTTTGCCAATTTGATGGGGCTTTAACCCGCCGGGTTTGTGGTAGATTGCGGCCTCTTTTTGGGTTGCCTCCTCGGGATCGATGTATCCACAGGACGAGAGGGAGTGACCTTGGCGAGCAAGAGTTTAGGAAGTATCTATGCAAAACCAACAAAACCACATCCGACTACCGGGCATGGCACAGGTGTTTGCCTGTCTGGCCATTTTCCTGGCCCTGGCATTCTCGTTCACCAGTGTGCTCGATCTGCCGATCCAGCTGGCGTTGTTCATCGCCTGGTTCGTCATCATGGGACTTGGCATCAAACTCGGCCACGATTACAAATCCCTGGAGCAGGCTGCCGTTGACGGCGTTGCCAAGGGGATGGGGGCCATCCTGATCCTGGTCTCCGTCGGTGCTCTGGTCGGCACCTGGATTGCCGGCGGCATTGTTCCCAGCATCATCTACTTCGGCCTCAAGGTGATCCATCCGTCCATCTTCCTGCTGGCAACCCTGATCATCTGCTCCCTGACCTCGCTGGCCACCGGCACCTCCTGGGGCTCTGCCGCCACCGCCGGTATCGCCATGATGGGGATCGGCCACAGCCTCGGCGTGCCTGCGCCGCTGGTAGCCGGTGCCGTGCTCTCCGGCGTCTACTTCGGTGACAAGCTCTCTCCGCTCTCCGACTCAGTAGTGCTGGCTTCGACCATGTCCAACGTCGACGTGGTGGAGCATATCAAGGGGATGCTGCCCATCAGCCTGCTCTCCTATGTCATCACCGCCGTACTGTTCACCGTGGTGGGCATGCAGTATTCGGGCAACGTCAGCCTGGAGCAGGTCAATCTGGTGATGGAGGCCCTCGACAACCAGTTCAACATCACCCCGCTGGCCATAGTTCCGGTGGTGCTGGTACTGGGCCTGTTGGCCAATCGCAAGCCCGCCTTCCCGGTGATCAGCTTCGGCGCCCTGCTGGGCCTGATCTGGGCCATCGCCTTCCAGGGCATGGATCCGGTCAAGGCAATGCACTCGGCTTATAGTCCGTTTGCCATCACCTCCGGCATCGACTTTATCGACAACATTCTCGGTCGCGGCGGCATGGAGTCCATGCTGGGCTCGGTCGCGGTCATCATCTTCGGTCTCGGGTTTGGCGGCCTGCTGGAGAAGGTCGGTATTCTGGAAGTGATCGCCAGCGCCTTCGAGAAGCGCATCAACAGCGTCGGCAGCCTGACCAGCCACACCATCGGCACCGCGTTTCTGGCCAACGTGTTTGGCTCAGCCATGTATGTGTCGCTGATCCTGACCCCCAAGATCATGGCCAAAAACTACGACCGACTGGGACTGGCGCGCAAGAACCTCTCTCGCAACGCCGAGTTTGGCGGCACCCTCACCTGCGGCATGGTGCCCTGGAGCGACAACGGCATCTTCATGGCTGGGGTTCTGGGGGTGGCAACCCTCGACTACCTGCCCTACATGTGGCTGAGCTTCACCTGCATCATTGTGACCATCACCCTCGCCTACATGGGCAAGGCTGTGAACCGGATCCCGCTGGTCGCAGCGGCAAGCTCCCGCTAAGCCATTCTGCAAACAACAAAGGCGCCATCAAGGCGCCTTTGTTGTTTCAGAGAAATGCTGTTTGATGGAGCGTACTGAGCACCACAAACAAAAACAGCCCTCGTTGCCGAGAGCCGTTTCATCAGATCGATACGCCGATCAGATGGAGAAGCTGGAGCCACAGCCACAGGTCGTGGTGGCATTGGGGTTGGTCACGGTGAAGCGTGAGCCTTCCAGACCCTCGGTGTAATCCACGCTGCCGCCTACCAGATATTGCAGGCTCATGGGATCGATCACCATGGTGACGCCATTCTTCTCGACTACGGTGTCCCCGTCGTTGATCTTCTCATCAAAGGTAAAGCCATACTGGAAACCGGAGCAGCCCCCACCCGTGATGTATACCCGCAGCTTCAGCTCGGGATTCTCTTCCTCGGTGATCAGGTTCTTCACCTTGTTGGCCGCCGCATCCGTCATCTGGATGGGCAGCGGGGCTTCTGCTACTGCACTCATTACTGACCTCACAACCATTAGATCCACAAACATGGAAACCGCGAAATTATCCAATACCCGACCATTCAGTTCAAGTATTCACCACGCTTAACCGGCAGCGGGAACCGGAGCAGGCGGTGCGGCGACCAGCGGCTTGATCACCTCGCCCCACTCAACCAGCAGCTCTTGCGCCGGTTGCCTGCCGTCCTTGTTGATGGTGACACGGATCCGATCCGGCACAAAGCCTTCCGGCAACTGCCAGTTCCCTTCCAGCAGCTGGAAATAACGCAGGGCATAGCGCCACTCGCTCACTTTCATCCCGAGATCGCGACCGGTCAGCGTCTTCGGCTTGTCAGCCAGGCTCCCCTCGACCCGGATCTGCACCTGACCACGGAACAGCTCCCGCTTCTTGGCAGGCTGGGTCAGTGCGAGACGATAGTGGTAACGACCGGGAATGCTGGTCTCCTGCAGGGTCAGGTTGTCGATCACCACCCCCACCTGTTCGCCGGTGGGGCGCATGATCCGTTCGAAAAAGGCCAGCTGGCGCTTGAGCTCCTGCACCTGCGCCTCCTGACTCTTCAGGGTGGTCTGCAACTGCTCGAAGGCCGCTTTCTGGGTCGCCAGCTGGGTATCTTTCACCCCCAATTCGGTCTTGAGCTGGCCGATGGCCTTGCCCTGACGATCCAGCGTCTCCTGCTGTACCACCAACAGACTGCTCTGGGCCAGCTCCTGACGGTTACCGACAAAGTAACCGATGAGCCCGCCAACGGCTAACACGACCAATAACTTCAATAGATTGGACATAGCCCCTCATCCCGTTATCACGCCATTTACGGCAGCGCCTCTCCCTTCACTATACCGCCCTGACCGGGGCCAAAGGCGATAATGGGAAAAATTAACTGGCCGTGGCGCTGCCATCACCCCGCTTTTGACGCGCGGCAAGCCGTAAAGTTCGCTCAAGGATCTGGGAATAGATGGGACGACCGCCCAGCGCTTGCGCCACAAGGGTGGCTCCCACTGTGGTGATCATCATCGGCAGGATCAGCTGATAGTTGTCGGTCATCTCGGTGACCAACACGATGCCGGTGATGGGGGCACGCACCGTGGCAGCAAACAGCGCACCCATCCCGGCGATGGCAAAGGCGCCTGGCTCGATGCCAAGCTCCGGAAAAGCCGCATGAAACAGATGGCCGAACACCACGCCAAACAGGGTGCCCAGCGCCAGGGTCGGCGCAAACACCCCGCCCGGGGCACCGGAGCAGAAGCAGATGAGGGTCGCGACCAGCCGCACCGAGAAGATGAGGAACAGGGTCGCCATCGCATACTCATCCCCCATCAGATGTGGAATAAGCTCGGTGCCGCCCCCCGTCACTGCGGGGGCAAACAGCGACAGCACACCAAACGTTCCAGCGACCAGCATGCCGATGGCGACGAAACGGTGGCGCTTGTTCTGATGCAGCGCCAGATAGCCATCCTGACAGGCCAGCACCAACTTGTTGAAGACAAAGCCCAGCACCCCGAAGGTGGCCCCCATAAAGAGGAACAGCCAGAGCGCCTTGAGGGCTGGCGCATCGTAGTGGGGCAGAGTGATCACCGCCCCCTGACCTTTCATGTTCTGCAGCATCAGGGTCGCCATGATGGCGGAGATCCCCACCGCCTTGATGGCCAGAAAGGAGTAGCGAAACTGCGGTCGCATCTCCTCCATCACGAACAGGATACCTGCCAACGGCGCATTGAAGGCTGCTGCCAGACCGCCCGCCGCACCGGCGGCCAACAGGGCATGACCATGCTCCTTGGGCAGCCGGAAGATATCCGCCACCATCTTGCCGAGGTTGCCGCCGATCTGTACCGAAGGCCCCTCCCGCCCCAGCACCATACCGGAACTCAGGGTGCAGATGCCACCGAAGAACTTGACCGGCAACACTCGCCACCACCGCACCGGGCGCAGATCGTCCATCGCCCCCTCGATCTCGGGAATGCCGGAAC
>NZ_CAWNZT010000300.1:0-3165 GCF_963878965.1 Aeromonas sp. HMWF015
TGGTAAGACCGCCCAGATCGCCGATGTTCTCCCCCAGGGTGAACTGACCATTGACGAACTGGCCGTTGATGGGCTCGAAGCGGTTGTACTGGGCCACCAGACGGCTGGTGCGGAAGCGAAACTCCTTGAGATCCTGCGGTGTCCACCAGTCGCGCATCATGCCGTCACCGTCGGATTTGGCCCCCTGATCATCAAAACCGTGGCCCATCTCGTGGCCGATCACCCCGCCGATGGCGCCGTAGTTGACCGCATCATCCGCCGTCATGTCGAAGAAAGGGGGCTGCAAGATGGCCGCCGGGAAGACGATCTCGTTGTTGCTCGGGTTGTAGTAGGCGTTCACCGTTTGCGGCGACATGTGCCACTCGTCCCGGTCGACCGGCTTGCCGAGGCGCGCCAGACTGTCTGCGTATTCAAAGGCTTGCGAGCGTTGCAGGTTGCCCACCAGATCATCCGGTTTGATGGTGATGGCGCTGTAATCTTTCCACTTGTCGGGGTAGCCGATCTTGGGGCGGAACTTGGCCAGCTTCTCGAGTGCCTGCGCCTTGGTCTCGGGCGACATCCAGTCGAGCTCCTTGATGCTTTGACCGTAGGCGGTGCGCAGGTTTTCCACCAGCTGCTCCATCCGCTCCTTGGCTGCTGGCGGGAAGTAGCGGGCCACATAGAGCTGGCCGACCGCTTCGCCCAGATGATCGTTCAGCACCCCGAGCGCCCGCTCCCAGCTGGCGCGCTGCTTGGGCGTGCCGCTCAATGTGGTGCCGTAGAAGGCGAAGTTGGCGCGGTCGGTCTCGCTGTCGAGATAGGGGGCGTAGTCGGTCAGCAGTTGCCACTTGAGGTAGGCCTGCCAGTCGGCGATGGGGGTCTGGGCCATCACCTGATCCAGCGCGCTCAGATAGGTCGGCTGACCGATGATGAGCTCCGGCTGACCAGCAATGCCCGCAGCGTTCAGATAGGCCTGCCAGTCGAGATGGGGGGCGAGCCGTGCCAGTTCGCTGGCGGGGCGCTTGTTGTAGTTCTTCTCCCGATCCCGCAGCGCGACGTTGTCCCACTGGATGGTGGCTAGCCGGGTTTCGAGGGCCAGAATCCGCTTGGCCTTGCCACTCGGGTCAGATTCCCCGAGGCGGCTCAGCATGGCGGCGATATGCTGCTGGTACTTCTGGCGCAGGGCCTGACTCTCGGGATCCTGCTTAAGGTAGTAGTCCCGATCCGGCAGCCCCAATCCACCTTGATAGAGGTAGACCACATAGCGGTCGGGGGACTTGGCATCGGCGTCGATCCAGATGCCAAACGGCGCGCCGCCGCCCATGCGGCCACTTTGGGCAAAGGCGCGGGCCAGCGCAGCCTGATCACCGATCCGGTCGATATCGGCCAGCGCCGGTGCCAGCGGGGTGAGCCCCTTGGCGTCACGGCCTGCCTGATCCAGATAGCTGGCGTAGAGATCGCGGATCTGCTGGGTCGGCGTGCCGGTGGCGGCCTCCTGCTTGGCCAGCCCTTCGACCAGCACCCGCACATCGGCGAGGGATTTGTCCCGCAGCATGTAGAAGGCGCCGTCGGCGGGGCGATCGTCGGGGATCTTGGCGGTGGCGAGCCACTTGCCATTGACGTAGCGGAAGAAGTCATCGCCGGGTTTGACCTGGATGTCCATATTGGCCAGCGCCAGCCCGGAGTGTTTGGGGGAGTCTTGCGGTGCCTGACTGCAGCCAGCCAGCAGTGCCAGTCCAATCAGGCCGGCTAGTAAGCTTTTCTTATTGTTCATCTTGTTTGATTCCAATTCGGATTGTTTGCTTCCCAGCCCATCTTCCTTGCTCCAATCAGTTGTGCGACCGCCTTGCGGCCAGCCTGGTGGAGAGGGCGGGCGAGCCTCACTCTAGCAGCAGGGTTGCAGCTTGATAAGCCCGACTCTGCTAAGATCGGCCGGTCCGTTTTGGGGAAGCCTATGATTTCTCATCTTTATTCTCGCTTTTGTCTGACTATGCCAGCGCCGGAAGGTTCCACCGGTCTGCTGGTGGCCTTCAGTGGCGGCCTCGACTCCACCCTGCTGCTGGTGCTGGCGGCGCAGTATGCCCGCGAGCACAGCCTGCCACTTCGCGCCCTGCACGTGCACCACGGCCTCAGCCCCCATGCCGATGAGTGGGTCGCTCATTGTGAAGCCGTGTGTCAGCAATTGGCGGTGGAGCTGCTGGTCGAGCGGGTGACCCTGATCCGCAGCAATGGCGAGAGTCTGGAGGCGCAGGCCCGCACCGCCCGTTACCAACGGCTGACTGCCCGGATGCGGGAGGGGGAGTGGCTGCTCACCGCCCACCATCAGGATGATCAGCTGGAGACCCTGCTGCTGGCCCTCAAGCGCGGCGCCGGTCTACGTGGACTGGCGGGGATCCTGCCAAGCCAGCCCTTTGCCGGTGGCCTGTTGTTGCGGCCGCTGCTCGATATGAGTCGCGCCGAGCTGGCCGAGGCGGCGGCGAGCCTCCCCTTTGGCTGGGTGGAGGATGAGAGCAATCAGGACGTGAGCTATGACCGCAACTTTTTGCGCCAGACGCTTATCCCCCAGCTCAAGGCGCGCTGGCCCGCCATGGCCCAGACCGCGGCGCGCAGCATGGCCCTGTGCGCCGAGCAGGAAGCGCTGCTGGATGAGCTGGCCGAGAGCGACTGGCAGCTGGCGGGCGAGGGGGAGGCGCTCCATATCGGCCCGCTGCACGCCCTTTCACCCACTCGGCGCAACAACCTGCTGCGCTACTGGATCCGCCGTCAGGGGGGGGATATGCCATCCCGCGAGCAGCTTGCCCGGCTCTGGCAGGAGGTGGCGTTGGCGCGCGGCGATGCCAATCCCCAGCTCAACTGGGGGCGCCAGAGCTGCCGCCGTTATCAGGAGCGGCTCTATCTGGTGAGCCCTGACCTGCAACCCTGTCATCAGGTATTGCCGCTCACCGTGGGCGAGCCGCTGACCCTGCCGGACGGGTTGGGCGAGCTGGTGGTGCGCATGGCGGAGCACGGCGAGGATCTGCTGCGCTCCCCCCGAGCGGATGAGCCGCTCTCGGTGCGTTTTCAGGTGGCGCCCGGGATCCCCCTCAAACCGGTGGGGCGGAGCGGCAGTCGGCGGATGAAAAAGTTGCTGCAGGAGTATGGCGTGCCTTCGTGGCAGCGGGGGCGCATCCCCATCCTCTACTATGG
>NZ_CAWNZT010000301.1:0-5103 GCF_963878965.1 Aeromonas sp. HMWF015
TCGCAAGGGACCGCCCCCGCCGCGGGATATGCGGCTCTACGGCTCCATCGAACTGCCGCAGGGGGGCTGGCTGCAGTTCAGTTCGTTGGTCGACAAGGAGGCGGGCAGCTGGTCTTGGCAGACCACCCTCAACCTGATGCTGGTCGCCAGTCTGGTGATTGGGCTGATGGTGCTGCTGTTTCGCCGTGCCACCCGCCCGCTCAAGCAGCTGGCAGGCAATGCGGAGCGGCTAGGACGGGGCGAGGATATCGAACCCTTGAAAGAGGAGGGGCCGACCGAGATCCGCGAATCGATTCAGGCCTTCAACCGGATGCACACCCGGCTCGACCGCTTCGTGCAGGACAGAACCCGGATGCTGGCGGCCATCTCCCACGATCTGCGCACCCCCATCACCAGCCTGCGGCTACGCACCGAGTTTCTGGCCGATAGCGAGGACAAGGAGCGGATCCAGCAGACCCTGCAACAGATGGAACAGATGCTGGCGGCCACCCTCAGCTTTGCTCGCGAGGAGGGGCAGCAGGAGGCCACTCGCGAACTGGATCTGGTCAGCCTGCTGGTCAGCCTGTGCGATGACTACGCCGATACCGGCCAGCCGGTCACCTGTCTGGCGGAGGGCAAAGAGGTCTACGCCTGCCGGGCCAACACACTGCGCCGGGTGCTGCAGAATCTGATCGGCAACGCCATCAAATATGCCGGCAGCGCCGAAGTGTCGCTGGAGCGGCGCAAGGAAGAGCTGTTGATCCGGGTCTGCGATAACGGGCCGGGGATCGATCCGGCACGGCTCGAGGATGTGTTCAAACCCTTCGTGCGGCTCGACGAGGCGCGCAACACCGAGTCCGGCAGCGTGGGGCTGGGGCTCTCCATCGCCCGCACTCTGGTCCATCAGCACGGCGGCGAGCTGACCCTGCTCAATCGGCCACAAGGGGGACTGGAGGCGCGGATCAGCCTGCCGCTGTAAGTAGTCACTCTATCCGCCAGCCTTGTCATGGCGCCATTTGCATCATGCAAACTTCATCATTTGAGCACTTGTTCTTCGATCAGAAAGACGGTGATAATCGGTGACCACGTGACGATATACGGCAACGGATTGGAGCAAGGATGGCCTCTTCCAGGACAGGAGTCATAGTCAGTATCGGGTGGGGGCTCCTGCTGCTCGCCCTTGCCCTGCCTGCCTGGGCCAAAGCCCCGGAAGAACCGATCATCATTACCAACTCCAAAGCCTGGCAGCCCTTCTCCTATATCAATGAGTCGGGCCAGCCGGATGGCCTGCTGATCGATTTGTGGCGTGAATATGCCCGGGTGACCGGCCAGAAGATCGAGTTCAGGCTGGTCGACTGGCAAGGCTCCCTCGACATGCTCCATGAGGGGAAAGCGGACGTTCACGCCGGACTGCTCTGGTCACCGGAGCGGGACAAACTGTTCGACTATGGCCGGCCTCTCGCCCAGCTCGACTCCCAACTCTTCTTCTCGAGCGAATTGCGCGGCACCGATGTCCACTACTACCTGCTCCATGAAACGGTCGGTGTGGTAGCCGGTGGCTACGAGGAGTATTACGCCAGACGCTACTTCCCCGGCACCAGACTGCAAACCTTCAATGACAATGACACCATGCTGGCTGCGGCCTTCAAGGGTGAAGTGAAGGCCTTTATCGCCGATCTGCAGGTCGCCAACTTCTACATCTATACCTCGGACGATCCCACCCGCTTTATTCCGGTTCGCCACCTCTATACCGACCAGATCCGCTTTGCAGTGAAAAAGGGCGACCTTGCCCTGTTAAACCGGCTGGAAGAGGGGTTCGCCAAGCTCAAAGAGAGCGATCGGGAGCGGATCATCCGCAAATGGATGCATGTCGAAACCGTCTACCCCATCCATCTCGGTCCCTGGCTACTGCTGGCCGGTGCATTGATCATGGTGGCCTACATAGTGCAATTGCGCCGCGCCGTTGCCAGCCGTACCACCGAGTTAAGCCGCGCCAACGCCAGACTGGAGAAGCAGGCAAGTACCGACCCCCTGACCGGCCTGCTCAACCGACGGGCATTTATGCCCGCCATGGAGCAACGACTGGCAAGCGGGGAGCCCTGTGCCCTGTTGCTGTTCGATGTGGATCACTTCAAGGAGACCAATGACCGCTTTGGTCATGGCATCGGGGATCTGTTGCTGGAAAAGCTGGCCACGACTGTGACCAACCTGTTGCCCGAAGAGGCTCTGCTAGCCCGCATCGGCGGCGAAGAGTTTTGCCTGCTGCTGCCGCTGGCCACATTGGCAGAGACAGAGCAATGGGCCGAGCGTATCTGCCTGGAGAGCAACCGGCAAACCCTGCACACCAGCAGCGGCGAGGTGACCCTCTCCATCAGCACCGGGGCAGTCTGGGTCGCCGCAGAGAGAGAGGCTGATGCCGACCAACTACTACGGCAGGCTGACGCCCTCATGTATCAGGCCAAGGGACTGGGGCGCAATACCTGGCAAGCCGCCGCCTATCAGGCATAATCCCCTGACGGACACGCAATAAAAACGGCCGCCATCGGAAGATGGCGGCCGCATGACAGGTTCCCTATCAGAAGTTGTAAGTCACGCCCAGGTTGTAGCGGCGACCATCCAGCACAGTGCCATAGCTGCTGTAATCCACCGTCTTGTCGAACAGGTTGTAGACCCCGGCGGTCAGATCCAGATGCTTGTTGGCCTTGTAGACCAGGCCCATGTCAAAGAAGGTGTAGGAAGGAGTCCCCTCCGCCATCTTGACCCGGCTCAGGTACTCGGAGGTCTCGCCACGGAAGTTGACCCGTGACCAGAGGCTGAGATCCTCGGTGGTTTGCCAGTCAACACTACCGTTGAACATGTGACGGGGCATCTGGTTGAGGGCATGACCCGCCAGCGGACCACTCTTCTGCTCGGACTGGGTAAAGGTGTAGCTGGAGCTGACCGACCAATCCTCATTGATGGCCCAATCCATCATCCCCTCGACACCGCGCATGTTCGCCTTGTCGACGTTGACCCGATCACTGATGAAGTCATAGCTGTGACCATTGAGGGTACAGGCGGGATCGCTCTTGCTGGTGCAACGACGCACTTCGGATATCTTGTTCTTGAAGTCGGTGTTGAACAGGGTAACCCCGGCGTTGAAGCCCTGATGACCGTTCCACAGCAGGCCGATCTCTTCACTCACGCTAGTCTCGGGTTTGAGGTCCGGGTTACCGACCAGCATGCCATCCAAGCTGCCACCACCGGTGACCTGACCCCAGTTGGCCGCCGACATCCGCAAGTCAGGGGAGCGGTAACCGGTTGATACGCCCCCTTTCAGGGTCCAGCTATCATCCAGATGCCAGACGCCGTAGAGGCGCGGGCTCCAGTGAGAGCCGTAATTCTGATCCCGATCCATGCGGGCGCCACCGGTCAGGGCAAAGCTGTCAGTGAGTGACCACTCATCCTCGACAAACATCGCCCAGCTCCAGCGGGTCAGCTGCTCGGCAGGGTTGGCCACCTTCAGGGTATTGCCCTGATCGTGCAGATCCTCATAGCGATACTGACCACCAACGCTCAGGTAGTGATCACCCAGAATAAACTGGGTATGGGTATCGGCGATGGTGTTGGTAAGCTCCATCTTGCGGCCGGGGTTGGTGTTGGTCTCCTGCTGCAGATAGCTGCTGGAAGAGCCGAAATCATACTGGCCATCATGGGTCAGCGCATAGTTGGTGCGCTCGTAGCGATTAAGGCTATCTTTCGCCTTCACAGCCAGCGAATTGCCGGCCGTGCGATCCCGATCCTGCAGACTGCGACTGGCTTCCAGATCGAAGCGGTTATGGTCGTCAGGCTTGAAGCTGAGCACCGCCGTGCCACTGCGAGTCTCCTGCTCGGCAAAACCCTGGGTAAATTTGTCTTCACCACGATGGGCGAGCTGACCGTTGAAACGCAGCCCCAACACGCCATCGATCAGTGAACCTGCGGTATAGGCATCGGTCTGGAAGCTGTTGCCAGCATCCTTGTTCTCCTGGAAGGTAGAATCAGCATGAACCGATCCCTGCCAAGCCAGACCGGTGGTCTTGCGGGTAATCACGTTAATCACGCCCCCCATGGCATCGGAACCATAACGGGATGACATGGGGCCACGGACGACCTCAATCCGCTCGATCGCCTGCAATGGCGGCAACCACCCCTGCTCAATGCCCGGGCCATCGCTATTGGGACGAGTACCGCGGCTATCCACCTTCTTGCCATCAACCAGCATCAGGGTGTATTTCGAGCCCATACCGCGAATGCTGATATCACTGCTGCTGCCACCTCCGGTCACCACCACACCGGGAACATCCTTCAGTGCGTCGGTCACATCGCGATAGGCGCGCTTTTCCAACTGTTCACGAGTAATGACGGAGATAGAGGCGGCAGAGTCTTCAATCTTCTGCTGGAAGCCGGAAGCGGTGACGACCATCACCTCTTGTTCGGCAGCATAGGCCTGGGTCGCAAGAAGGGAGCAGATCAGCAAGGCAAGCTTGTTCGGTTTCACTGTTGTCATGTTTTAGCCTGAACATTATTAGTAGGAAGGTGACGTATTCCCTTACTTCACTCATTACAACGCCCTGGCATCCGGCCAGACGCAGCATTAGAAAAGGCTCATTTGAAAAGCACTTTATTAATCGGTTCGCATTGTAACGACCCCGCCAAGATCATTCAAACAATAATCATTATCATTTGATTGGTGTGCGATTTATCCTGCTGAACAGCCCCATATAACTGGCCTCTCTTGATAAGAGACTGTTTTAACGGAATAAATCCATAACCAACAAGGGGAGTACACAAACAAGCGGGAGCGATGACGTACCGTTACCAGATTGTCTGATTTAATCATCAAGCTCTATCAGCTTGCTGTGAAACAATATGGTCAACATGGGATGTGCTGCGATAGAGAGGTGAAAACCGTGGCAAGAACGCCAACAGGGGAAGGTATTGCCATCTAGGTGGGATGTCGGCAGCTCACCAGCAGGCTAACCCGGTCGTGAGACTGGGCTTTGTGTTGGTTCCGGTGTGCAACCATCGGGGGAAGTTCACAAAACCACCCATAGCAAAAAGGCCTTCCCATCAGGGAAGGCCTTCAAATTAGTGGCGGAGCGG
>NZ_CAWNZT010000302.1:0-4634 GCF_963878965.1 Aeromonas sp. HMWF015
TACCCTCACCTCGGGCGAGTGGGTCGATACCCCGCACGATACTTCCGAGAGCCTCAACGTGGTGCTGCAAGGGTTGCCGGAAGGTGCTCGGGTCTTTGATGCCAATGGCAAGGAGCTGACCCTCACCTTTGCCGGACTCGACGCCCATGGCAAGCCGACCTATCAGGTCGATGTCTCCGATTTTGGCAACCTGCTTATTCAGCCGCCCCATAACAGCACGGCGGATTTGAACCTGATCGCCAAGGTGGTGGTGACCGAGAACGATGGTGATCACAAGAGCTTCGATGTGCCGCTGCATATCAAGGTGGAACCGGAGATCGATGCCACCGACTACAGCAAGACCAGCCATGGCCTGGAAGATCAGTTCACCGTGCTGGACTGGCATCCGACCCTTACTGACGGCGCCGAGAAAGTCACGGCGCTGAGTCTCTCCGGGGTGGAGGATGGCTACCAGATCTGGCTGCGAGTCGGCGGTGTCGAGAGCCAGCTGACCGTGGTCAGTGGCAAGGTCACCCTGACTGCTGCCCAGCTCGACAGCCTGCTCAACGGGGGGCAACTGCTGGTGAAGGCGCCGGAGGATAGCGATCGGGATACCACTATCCAGAGCCATGTTACCGTGACCCAGCATGATGTGGATTCGGGCGCGGTGGCCGAGAAGGTGATCGATGGCAATCTGCATGTCGATATCCAGGCCGTGGTGGAGCCCGATGGCGTGCTGACCCAGAGCGGTGGAGCTCTCGTGGGGCAGAGTGGTGCTGATATAGACCTGACTGGACGCTTCGTCTTTACCGACCTCGATCCCTCGAGCGTGGAGGAGATCGACTATCTGGTGATCAACCTGCCGGTATTGAACGGTGGTGCAGGCGATCAGTTCGTGGTGGTTGGCGGTATCAACAACGGTAACGGCAGCTGGATCGTGCCGGCGGGCAACCTCGGCAGCTTCAAGCTGCATGCGCCGGACGGGTTTGTCGGCAAGGTCGAACCGATCCGCATCGATACCATGGTGATCGACCGGGGTGACGATGGCGATGCCAGTGCCCATGTCAAGGTGAGCCTGGAAACCAGTGCCGAATTTGAGAACACGCCAGTGACGCCCAAGACGCCGGCGGCGACTGTCGATATCGACGACAACGCCGTGCTGGTGGGCAAGGAGGATATCCGGGTTGATTTTGGTCAGCAGCTCAAAGGCGTGATCCATATCGGCGCCGCCGACCAGGCGAGCGACGAGGTGACCATTGTCCTTAAGGGGCTGCCAGCGGGCGTCACTATCAGCGGGGCCGAGTACAACATCTCGACCGGTGAGTACGTCATCAAGGTGCCGCCGTCACTGGCGGGCCTGGAAGGGTTGACCCTCGGCTTGCCACAGGACTTTGCCGGTTCGCTCAATATCGAGGTGAAGGTGGTCAACACGGATACCGCCAGTGGCGACATCAAGGTCGACAGCAGCATGGTACGGGTCGATGTCGCCCCCGTAGTCGATGTGAATGGTGGCCATGGCGAGCATCCGGAACTGACTCTGACCGTTCAGGACACCAACCAGGACGGGCAGCCGGACAATCTGGAAGATAGCAAGATCCACCTCGATCTCTCGGTGAAACTGGCCGATATCAGCCCCTCCATCGCGGGCGGCGGCCTCGAAACCGTGGAGCGGGTCACCATCACGGTGGATGCCAAATATGGTTACTTCATCGATGGCAGCGGCCAGCCGGTCAACACCCTGGTGGTCAACGACGTGGCTGCCCTCAAGGACTTGGTGTTTGTGCCCAAAGAGCACTTCAGCGGTCAGGTGCCGCTCGATATCCAGGTCGATATTCTGGATACCGCTACCACCGGCACGGCGCAAGCCAGCTGGAACGGGCATGCAGAATTTGAGATAAAACCGGTCAACGATCCGGCCAAGCTCACGGTGCACAGTGTCACGGGGAGCGAGGATGGCACGGCCAATTTTGCCGGATTTGGCGCAGCCCTTATCGACAACGATGGCTCCGAGCAGATCGTCGCGCTGCAGATCAAGGGGGTACCGGATGGCTTCACCCTGTCGGCTCCGGCGGTCAACAATGGTGGCGGCGTCTGGCAGATCCCGGTGGGGACCGATTTCTCCAAGCTGACCCTGATCCCGCCAGCTGATTTCAGCGGCACCGTGGATCTGTCACTGAGCGCCTTTACCCTCGACAAGGGGCTCACCATTCCACTCGAAACCAGTGGCAGCTTTACCGTTACCGTCAATCCGGTGGGGGATGCCCTTATCGCCGACATTCAGGGTCAGGCGAGCGGTACCGAAGGGGATGTGATTACTCTGGATCTGGGGCTGGAGACTCGGGATACCCAGCCAACCGGCGGCAGTGCGGGTAATGTGCATGAGAACAAGCCCGAGCAGGTGCGGGTCACCATCGAAGGGGTGCCTGATGGTGCCGAGATCCGCTTGCCAAATGGCGTGGCGGGGACGGTTGTTGATCTGGGTGGCGGTCGCTGGCAGGTCACTACCGAGGGCGGCAAGCTGGGTGCTGTCGAGCTGGTGACCAATGATGCCAACGGTGCACTGGATCTCAAGATCACCGCCCAGAGCCTCGACAACGGCGCCCTTGGCCCCGAGGTCAATGGCACCATCCATGTGGATGTAAGCCCGGTCAACGATGCGCCAATCAACGTATTGCCAACGACCCCTCAGGTCGCGCAGGAAGATCAGCCTTTTGTCATCCACGGTTTGCAGGTGAAAGATGTGGATGCGGGCAACAGCCCCATCAAGATCACCCTGTCGGTGGAGCATGGCACCCTGACGCTGCCTGCTGGCAGCGGCGTGACGGTGGTCGGCAACGGCACCGGTTCGCTGGTACTGACCGGCACGCTGGCCGATCTCAATGCCTTGCTCTCTGGTGGGGTCACCTATCAGGGCAACAGTGATTTCTACGGCAATGACGTCCTGACCATGGTCACCAACGATCAGGGGAACACGGGTAGTGGCGGGGCACTCAGCGATACCGATGTGCTGCCTATCGAGGTGCAGCCGGTCAACGATGCCCCGGTCAATCAGCTGCCTGGCAGCATGACGGTCAAAGAGGATGGTTCTCTGTCGCTCTCCGGCGTCAGCGTGAAGGATGTGGATGTAGGCAGTGCTCCTGTCTCCATGGTGCTGCGGGTCGAGCATGGTGTGCTGACCTTGCTGGGTGCAACCGGTGCCGTGATGGTGCAGGGGGCGGGTACCAGCGAGATCACCCTGGTGGGGTCGCTGGCTGATCTCAACCAGTTGCTGGCAAGCAACCTGCACTATGAACCGGCCAAAGATTTCTGGGGAGAGGATATCCTTACCGTCACTACCTCCGATCAGGGCAACACTGGTGCGGGTGGCCCGCTGAGCGACACCGATCAGGTGACAATCACTGTCACTCCCGAGCCGGATATGCCGGGTCTGACGGTGGATCAGCATGCGTTCCATGCCTTGCAGGGGGCCGTTATCCCCCTTGGCATCAATGCCAGCGTGGTCAATCCGGCCAACGGTGAACTCTCCATCCGCATCAGCGGCCTGAATGGGGCTCAGGTGCAGGATGAGCATGGTCAGAGTGTCGGTCATGCCGATAGCAATGGCGACTGGTTGATCCCGGCCGATCACTCGGTTCCGCTCTACTTCAGCGGTTTTGGTGACGGTGACCATGTGCTGGGGATCAGTGCCGAGTCGAGTGTCGGCGGCTCAACCGTCAGCACGCCCCTTGAGACCATCACGGTGCACGGCCAGAGTGGTCATGAGCTGGTCGGTTCCGATCAGGGGGATTGGCTGTTTGGCTCCTCTGGCGATGACCGTCTATTGGGGGGGCATGGCAACGACATTCTCACCGGCGGGGCTGGCAGCGATCTCTTCGTTTGGCAGCACGGGGACGAGGGGAGTCAGGGACAGCCCGCCATCGATACCATCACCGACTTCCATCCGGAGCAAGGGGACAAAATCGATCTGGCCGACATGCTGCAAGGGGTCACTGGCAATGGTGTCGATGATCTGCTCAAGCATCTCTCCGCCTCGGTGACCACGGGGAGCAATGGCCTGAGCGATGTGAATCTCTCGGTTTCCCCCGCGGGTGATGGCCAGATTACCCAACAGATCACCCTGAAGGATGTGGACCTGACCAGCTGGAATCTCACCAGCACCTCGTCCCACGATATCCTGCAGAGCATGCTGGAAGATCAGCATAGCCTGATCATCCAGCACCCCTGATAGCGTACGTGAAGCGTAAAAAAGAAGAGCCGGCAATTGCCGGCTCTTTGTTTATCTCTGCGTGGATTGTTTTTATGCGGCCGTAAGGGCCGGGGGGATTCAGGCCAGCGCCTGGGCCAGCAGGTGGATCGGATGTTCACAGCGGAAGCTGGTGCTCATCTCGATCTGCCATTTGCAGGTCTCGCAGTCGGTGATCACCAGATCGGGGGAGAGGCGATTGATTTGATCGAACAGCCCCTCGCCGATGGTCTGGCTGGTCTGGTAGTTCTCCGACTTGAAGCCGTAGGTGCCGGCGATACCACAACACTGGGACTCCAGCACCGTCACCTTGACCCCGGGAATGGCGCGCAGCAATTCGAGGGTGTAGATGACGCCCCCCATTTTTTCCATGTGGCAGGGGGTGTGGTAGGCGATGTGCAGATTGAGCGGC
>NZ_CAWNZT010000303.1:0-1608 GCF_963878965.1 Aeromonas sp. HMWF015
AGTCGCACACCACATTTTAGAAAGAGTCGAAGTGGATCATACGCCACTAGATGTGATAGTCATGAACGAGCGGACGGGGCTTGCTGATGGAAGGCCAACGTTGACCCTCCTTCTCTGCCGTTACTCGCGGATGATATTGGGCTTTGCTATTGGTTTCGAACCGCCTTCAGAGCTATCAGTGATGAGGGCTTTACGTAATTCGATACTGTCCAAATCATACGTCAAAGACAAGTTCCCTGATATTCATTATGAATGGCCTGCTTACGGGATTCCCCACACGCTAATCTGCGATAATGGCTTGGAATTTCATTCTCATCAGTTGAGGCGAGTTTGTGCCGAACTGAATATAGAACTTCAGTTTTGTCCTAAACAACAGCCTCACTACAAGGGGGCTGTGGAGCGGATTTTAGGAACATTAAACCGTGCTGTTTGCCATCGTATTCCAGGAACAACATTTTCCAATATTACGAAACGTGGTGATTATAACTCTGCCGAGATGGCCCGTATCACACTGGCTGATCTGCAATCGCTTATTCATGAGTGGATCATTGATATCTATCATCAGGAGGTTCATAGAACTACGCACCGGACACCATTCGCCATGTGGAATGATGGGCTCGCAATGGTTGAACCATTACAGCCAGCAAGCTTGGTACAGTTGAACTTGATCCTCACCAAGGAAACAACCCGCCGACTTTCCCATCAAGGGATTCAAGTACATAACCTGTTCTATAACTCGTCAGAACTGGGATTGTTGCGGATGCGCTCAAACACACAATATGACGTGTCGGTACGCATTGATCCTGAAGATATGGGGGCGGTCTGGATTTACGATGAATTGCATGGTGATTACATCCATGTGCCCTGTATCAATCCAGAGTATGCGGAAGGTTTAACTCTGCGTCAGCATGTCCAGATTCTGAAAGATGCTAAAGAGAGAGGGCTAGCAGAGCAGGATGGGGATGCGTTACTGAAGAGTAAGGCCAGGTTTCAGCAGAAAATTGAGGATCTGAGCCGTAACAAGCTAATCCGCGAGCGTAAGAAAGCTGCTAGGGACGTCATGCCAATTCCTCCTTCTTGGAGTTCAAACCCGGCACTGGAGCGTCCCAAAGAATTGGACACAGCTGATGAGTCACTTTTCGAACCCTTGAGCTTTAAGGTAGTTACGAGGGGGCAAGGTGATGACTGACAGCCTCAATATCCATCAGAAAATTGCTGATCTACGCAAAGTTGTCATCTTTCATCCCCAGTGCCAGGCAGCTTTTGATGCGATCAGGGATGCATACCAAATGAGTGCTCATGTAGGGCTTCCTCAACATCTTTTATGTGTTGGACAGTCTGGGACAGGGAAGTCGACCCTGAAGTCCCTGATATTCGATGAGTACCCACCGGAACCATGCATAGACAGAGAGTTACAGCCTGTGCTTTGTGTGGATACTCCTTCACAGCCAACTATTCGTAACATGGCTGAAGCGATGTTGGTACAGCTTGGTGAGCCTTGTTTTATGAGGGGTTCAGCTATAGATAAGACAAACCGAATTCTTAATCTAATCAAAGAAAAGCGGGTTCGTCTCATCATTGTTGATGAGCTTCAGCACTTCATTGATC
>NZ_CAWNZT010000304.1:0-1008 GCF_963878965.1 Aeromonas sp. HMWF015
CTGTTATTAGTGCCCTCTCCTCTCTCGAAGAACAGAAAAAGGCGCTATTAGCAGAGCAAAAGCAATCAATGCCAATTGCTGCTGACGCAGTTAAAACACTGCTGACGCTGGTGGATGATCCCAAGCAGTTCAACATTCAGTTAAAGAAGATTGTTAGCGAGATCAGAGTTAGTCAGAGCGGGAAGGGTCATATCGTCAGCGTGAAACGACACGATGGACACAAGATTGTTTTTCATACCAATGGTGCATTCACCACTGATACCAAGCAATTCTTGGACGAGATTAGAGAACTCAATCAATAGGCCGCTTCGCGGCCTTTTTCATGCCCGTTTGACATGCTCGATACGGGGATAAACGGGGTCATAGCCCAAGACGTTGTAACACTCTCTGGCATGTTGTAATGCTGAATGCTGATCCCCGTGCGGTCTTGATACTGCGAGCATTCAGACTCTCGGCCATTCTTTTCAGCGTGTAGCCATTTCTTCGCATTTCAGCAAATTCAGGACGTAATTGTTCCGCTCTATCGTCTGCTGCTTTCTTGAGCCCTTCCACTTGAACATTGTCACGAAGACCACCGAGCTTAACACCGCGCGCCTTCGCTGCTTGCAATGCTGCTTTGGTGCGCTGGCTAATGAACTCTCGTTCCTGCTCTGCTAACGCTGCATATAGATGAATCTGGAACTTATCAGCGAACGGCAGACAAGCGATCCGAACGTCAATTTGCTTGATGATATGAGCAACTGTTTCAACGTCACGACTCAAGCGATCAACTTTAGCCACAAGCAGAGTTGCACCGTGTTGTTTGCACAGCTCAACAGCGGCTTTCAGAGTGGGACGCTCATTAAGACTGCCCTTACCAGAACGAACGTCAACGAACTTTTCAATCACTTGATGATCACCAGCATAGTGAGACAGAAACAAATCGGTATCGCGCTGTTGTGCCTCTAACCCGAGTCCGCTTTCTCCCTGCTTCTTAGTCGATACTCGGTGATAGATAACATATTTCAT
>NZ_CAWNZT010000305.1:0-14379 GCF_963878965.1 Aeromonas sp. HMWF015
CGGCGTGTTCCGCTTCGAGGATGACGGTCCCAAAGCAAGCAATGTCCAGGCTGCATTGGTACTTGACGATGAAGGCCTTGTTGGCGGGATCAATGGTGGTTCTGGTGATGTGGCAGGGGCCAACACCAGCGTCACGGGCAATCTGGTTTATCAGGCCGGGGCTGATGGCCTCAAATCGCTTGAACTCTCCGGGCCTAATGCGTTGGGAAGTGAAAGTGTGACCTCAACGTGGGATGCCCAAAGTGGAACCTTGTCTATCAGTTCCACTCGTGGTGTCTTGATGACGGTCACCATTACCGACCCGATCACTGGTGCCTACTCGGTGAAACTTCTGCAGCCATTGATGCACACAGGGGTTGATACCGAAGACACTCTCACCCTCAATGTGGGCTACAAGGTGACAGATGGTGACGGGGATAGTGCCAGTGGCGTACTTGCAGTCACAATTAACGATGATACGCCGACAATCCAGGTGGGTGAGCTGTCCCTGACTTCTTCAGTCACTTTCCTGGGTAGCAACGCCGGTTATTCAAATAGCTATGGCTATTACATCAAAGGTGATGATGGCACCCCGTTGTCCGGCAAAGTCATCTGGGCAAATGTTCACAGTCAGAGTGTGGGAAGCCAGACAGATATCAGTTCGTTGGATCCTGCTCATACCGGATTCTTTGTTATCCCCAATGGAGGTGCCAATCCCGGTCTTGGTGATGGTGCCACCGTCACATTTCAGTTTATTAATGGCAAGTGGCAGGCATTCGTTGGCAGCACTGCGTTGAGTGGTGCCGATGGTGCCAACATCGTGTTCAGCGATGCGAGCCTCAACCCTGGCGGTTCACATTTGCAGGATACTGGTAGCGCAGGCAACCAGAACTGGGAGGATATGACCCTCAACTCAGATTACGACTACAACGATGTCAGCACCACTGTGACTTGGGGCGGTGCTGTGCAGTTGCAGGTCGATGAGTCCAACCTCAATCATGATGCAACAGCTGACTTTAGTGGTGTGTTCAACGTACAGCCGGGGGCAGATGGTCTGGGATCCAAGAGCTACAGCTTGAGCATACAAAATGTAAATTCAGGCTTGATTGATACAACAACAGGTGAACAGATCAGACTAGTTATGAATGGCTCAACGATTGAAGGGCGTACTATAACCACCGGTCAGTTGGTGTTTAACCTTAGCGTTGACGGCAGCGGTAAAGTAACTCTTGATCAATTACGAGCTATTGAACATCCGACTTCTGATCCCGATGAAGTCAAATTCCTCGGCTCTGGCCATATAAGTTTGACACTGACCGTTACCGATAAGGATGGTGACCACACTAGCGGTCGACTAGATATCGGTAAAGTTATCAGCTTCAAAGACGATGGCCCGAGTATCAGCGCCAACGCAGTAGTGCAACTGGACGATGATGCCCTGGCGGGCGGCATAGCTGGCGGCTCGGGCGACGACCCGAACGCGGTCAACGTCAGCGGAATTCTGGGCCACAGCTTCGGTGCCGACGGCGCTGGCAGTGTGCAATGGCTGACTACGGGGGCGCCGGCTGGATTTACTTATGAAACGAATCCCGCAGGCGCTCTGTTGGTCAAACAGGGGGCGACCACAGTGCTGACAGTAACCCTGAACTCGGCTACTGGGGCGTATAGCGTGACGCAGAATTCGCCTATTCAACATGCGAATGCTGATCAGGAGAACAACCAGGCGTTTACCCTGAACTATAAAGTGAACGATGGCGATGGCGATACCGCGACCGGCACGTTGGCTATCAATGTCGATGACGATACGCCGGTGGCGAAGAACGACACGGCTATCGTTGCCGAGTCCAGCGGCAAGGACTTCAACGTCGCGTTCGTGCTGGATTCCAGCGGCAGTATCAACGGTACCGAGTTCGCCACCATGATGGCGGCTGTGCGGGCGGCAGGCCAGGCGCTGTTCAACGGCACCGACGGTACCGTGCAGATCACTATCGTGGCGTTTTCCACCGGGGCTACTTCTTACACTGCGATCAGTTCGCTGGCGGCCTTCGAGTCGCTGATTGACAGCATCCTGGCCAACCGTCCCTTCAACGGCAATACCAACTTCACGGCGGCAGTTGAGCAAACCATGGATGTCTACAACCCGATACCGGGTTGGAGCAACCAGGTATTCTTCATCAGCGACGGCAATCCGAATGTCGATACAGGTGTCAACAACTCGCTGGAAAGTGGCACGGCGACGGATTGGAACAACTTCATCGACAGTTACGGCATCAACGTCACTACCATTGGGGTGGGTGACGGCATCAACGGGCCGCGGCTGCAGGATGTTGACCTGGATGGCAGCGGCTCGCCGATTCTGGTGACCGACTTCGATGATCTGATCGACGCGCTGCTCTCTCAGATATCGGGCAACACGGTCAGCGGCAACGTCCTGCTCGGCAACAACAATGTCGTGGGTGGCGGTGACGACGATGCCTTTGGCGCCGATGGCGCCGGTCGGGTGCTGTCGATCGAGATCGATGGGGTTACCTTCACCTGGAACGGCGTGGGCACCATTGCGGTGAGTACGGGCGGTAGCATCGCCGGTAACCAGTTGAGCAACATCGTCACCGATCTGGGCGGCAAACTGAGCTTCAACTTTACCAACGGCACCTGGAGCTACGTTGCGCCGCAGAGCGTTGCGTCGGATACCAGCGAGAGCTTCGACTACGTGATCATCGACAAGGACGGCGACCCGTCGCAGGCCACGCTGACGGTCAATATCGAGGATGCTGCACCGGTGATCGGCAGGGTGGACGAGGACGAACTGCCCGGTGGTATTACCGATAACGATCTGCAGACCACGGTTGCCACCGGCAGCCTGACCGAGCTGCTGATCGGCAACGGTCCTGCCACCTTCAGCCTGCAGAGTTCGCCGGCGTTCCTGCCGACCCTGACCTCTGATGGTGTGGCTGTCACCTACAACGTCGTCGGTAATACCCTGACGGCGATGGCGGGCGCGGCCACTATCTTCACCCTGGTGGTGCAAGCCAATGGCGCTTACACCTTCACGCTCAGCGGTCCGCTGGATCACCCGCTGGCCAACGGCAACGACAACGAAATCCTCACGCTGAACCTGACCGAGGCAGTCAAGGCCACCAACGGCGGAAATCCGGTGCCGCTGGCCGGTGATCTGCTGATCCAGGTCGAGGACGACGTGCCGGCGATCTTGGCAACCTCGAACCTAGTGTACTCCAACAGTGGCAACCCGGGCGGAGCTACCGGCGTGTTCGACTACAGCACCGATGCCGATACTCGTGGCAGTGGTCCCTTCAGTGCGGCGGACTCGGACTTCAAGTCCATCATGCTGACGGGCAATGTCGGTGGCACGGCGATCAGCGCGCAATCGGTGACCTGGGTGTCGGAGAGCGCTACCACCGCGACCTTCGATATCGAGTTCGACTACGCGCCGAACCCGGCCAACCCCGGCGTCAAGAAAGAGGCTACCGGTACCCTGACCTTCGACAAGGTGAACGGCACCTACACGGTGACGCTGGACGGGCCGATCGAGGGCTTCCAGGTGCTGAAAACCAGCGCTTCGCTGGGTATCACGGGCTATGTGCCGGGTGGAAGCTCGGTGGATACCACCAATCCGGAGGTGGCGGTTTCTCAGCTGGCCACTGACTTCTTCGTGCAGTTCAGGAGCTACGCCGAGACCGGTGGTGGCGCCGGTAGCAACAATCTGCAGACGGGAGGCACGAACACCAACGTCTTCGTCAATGGTGAGACCTTCACCCAGACGAGTTCCTACGTCTCTCTGTCCAACAGCGAGAACGGGGTGGCGGGCGACACCATTGGCAAGGGCGAAGTGCTGGACCTGAACTTCTATACCTCCAACCCCACCGGCAACCTGGGGCTGACCCCGACCGGCCGTGCTGATGGCGTCTACCTGAAGTTCGATGGCATCAACAATGAGGATTTGGTTATCGTGCTGAAGCTGGTCGGTGCCGGAGGTGTTACGACCACTAGGGCGCTGGTGGTCAGCAACAGCGACATCTACCGCAATTTCAGCGGTGCAACGGCGCTGGCTGCCCTGGCCGTCTATGGCATCACCCTGGACAACAACGATGGTGCGATCGTCATCGAGAGCAATGACTACAACGCCGCCGGTGAGAGCTGGCAGATCTACGGGGCGCAGATCCTGACGTCGGTCGAAGACATCACCACCAGCGTCGCGCTCAACTATGACCGCGACTTCAATGATGGTTTCGATGGTCTCACCAGCTTTGCTAACCAAAGCGACAACGATGTGGTCAAGGTCTCCGATATCGGCTTTATCAAGACCCAGACCACCACCGTGGATGCGGACCTCGACTTCCAGGTGGTAGTGCAGGATGCCGACAACGATGCCACTTCGAGCGTGAATCTGCATGTCACCATCGAAGCTGGCAATGTGTTCACCGGCACAGCTATGGCTGACATCATACATGGCAGTGCCGATAACGATACAATCAAGGGGTTGGGCGGAGATGATCAGCTTATCGGTGGATTAGGTAATGACATCCTGATCGGTGGATTAGGCTCGGATACTCTTGTAGGTGGCTCTGGCAGCGATACCTTCAAGTGGGGGGCGGGTGATATCGGTGGTGTGGATGTCATCAAAGACTTCACCACCGGCACTGGCGGAGATGTACTGGATATAAGCGAGCTGCTAACTGGCGAGCATGCCAACTCTGGTTCGCTTGATGCGTACCTCAATTTCAGTAGTGATGGGCCAGGCACAAACAAATCAACATTGACTATTGATTTGGATGGTACGAATGGAGGAACCACCCACGTCATAAAATTTGACAGTATTGACTTGACGACCCTGGGTAACAGTGACTTGCAGATTATTCAGAAGTTGCTGGATGACGGTAACTTGAAGGTTGATCCGTAACCTTGTCTTGGGGCCGGGCTTGCCTGGCCCCTGTTTTTTCCCTAAGGGGATGGATAAGATAGCGGTAGTAGAGGAGAGGGGTAATCATGCAGTCATTCAACTGGGTCGACATTGATGGCATCCGTTATAGCTGGGATGGGCAGGGGAACATTACCTGCGCAGGCCAGTTTGGCTATCAGGCCTCGATCGCGGGGGATCGGCTGGATGGGATGGAGATTGAGAATGAGGCCGGTGATGTAGCGGGCTCGCTCTATGTTGATTTCGCTACGGCCTCTATCACTTATGTGCCGGTCATGGATACCGAGTCTGCCCATAACATGATTCTGGTTGGCCATCATCAGGGGCAGCAGGAGTATCCGCTGGCCAGTTTTCACTCTCCGTTGTTGCAAGATTTGCTGGGGCCATCTGATACCATTCCTTGGTCTGCGATGGAGGAGGATAGCGGTGGCACCAATATCGGACAGGCGGTGCAAGGACACGTTCTGTCGTGGGACTCGTTCCATTTCGATGATGAGGTGTTGGTCTGTGGCGCGGCTCCTGAGCTGGATATGGCAAACCAGAGCCAGGATCCCGGCAGCATGGTCACCATTAGTCTCGATCTGACCAATCAGATACTGGATCAGATCCCCCCCTTGCACGATATATAAATCCCGTAGCTGCACGGGCATAATGGCCTCAATCTTTCCGATTGAGGTTTTTTTCTATGTGGCGTCCCCTTCTTACTCTTTCTGCTCTGGTTGTCAGTGCTCCGCTGCTGGCGATTGAAGTGCCGCAAGCGCCCCATCTGGTGGTGAGCGGTTATGCCGAGCAGAAGACCGAACCCGATATGCTTACCCTCAATGTGGCGGTGAGCGCACTGGATAAGCAGGGCCTCAAGGCCAAGCAGCAGGTTGATACCAAGGTCGCAGCCTTTTTCAGCCAACTGGAAGGGTTGGGGATCAAGCGCAGCGATGTTGAGGCTGGCAACCTGATGGTCTCTCCGGAATATCAGTATGGCGAGAACAAGAAGCCGGTATTGTTGGGATACCGTGCTCAGCGACAATTGGCGGTGAAGCTCTATCAGCTGGATAAATTGAGCCCCCTGATGGATACCGCCCTCAAAGCCGGGCTGGAGTCCGTATCCCAGATTGAGTACGGGTTGAAATCGCCGCAGGTCATCAAGGAGCAGGCCCGTCTGAATGCCGTTGAGGATGCCAAAACCAAGGCTGAATCTCTGGCCAAAGCGTTTGGGATGAAGCTTGGCAAGGTCTACAGTGTGGAGTACCGCAATGCTTCGCCCATTACCGCCTACAGCCGCAACCTGAAGGTAGTGCAGGCCATGGCGATGGCTGCACCTGCGGCGGATATGGCGGACAACAGCTATCAACAACAGCAGATCACGGTAAGTGATAATATCGAGGCTGTTTTCTTGCTGGAGTGATGCCCATCGTTGAAGTCCAGTCATGAATAACCCCGCCATTTGCTGCGGGGTTTTTATTGCGCATCGATGCAGATATAAAAAAGCCGACGCTCGTGTTTACTTCATCGGGCGTCGGCTTTTTGTTGCGCGGGGTTTATCAGACAGTCACAGCGTCAGCCTTGGTCGCTTCAGGAGCCGGGTTGCGGATGAGGTAATCAAACGCACCCAGTGCGGCGGTGGCGCCAGTACCCATGGAGATGATGATCTGCTTGAACGGTACCGTGGTGGCATCCCCTGCGGCGTAGACGCCGGGCAGGGAGGTCGCCCCTTTGGTATCGATCTCGATCTCGCCAAAGCGGGTCAGAGCAATCTCGCTCCCTTTCAGGAACTCGGTGTTCGGTACCAGGCCGATCTGGACGAAGATACCCGCCACCGCCAGGTGTTTGATCTCACCGGTGGTGCGATCTTCGTAGTCCATACCGACCACCTTGCTGCCATCACCGATCACTTCGGTGGTGCGCGCGCTCATGATGATGTCGATATTGCTCATGGAGCGAGCCTTCTTCTGCAGCACTTCATCGGCTCGCAGGGTGTCGGCGAACTCCACCACAGTCACATGCTCGACGATGCCAGCCAAGTCGATCGCTGCCTCGATGCCGGAGTTACCGCCACCGATCACAGCTACTCGCTTGCCCTTGAAGAAGGGACCATCGCAGTGCGGGCAGTAGGCCACGCCCTTGGTGCGGTACTCAAGCTCGCCCGGTACGTTCAGATCACGCCAGCGGGCACCGGTAGCCAGGATCACGGCGCGGCTCTTCAAGGTGGCGCCAGAGGCGAGATCCACGTTCACATATCCATCTTTGCTGATAGCGGCGGCGCGCTGTTCGGTTATCACTTCCACGCCGTACTGTTTGACGTGCTGCTCCAGGCTGGCGGCCAGTTTGGGGCCTTCGGTGTAGGGCACGGAGATAAAGTTCTCGATACCGACGGTGTCCATCACCTGACCACCGAAACGCTCGGCAACGATGGCGGTGCGAATGCCTTTACGGGCGGCATAGATGGCCGCTGCGGCGCCAGCCGGGCCACCGCCCACCACCAGTACGTCGTAGGGATCTTTCTCATTCAGCTCGGCAGCCTTGCGCTCGGCTGCGCCGGTGTCGAGTTTGGCGACGATCTCTTCGAGTGAAATACGGCCCTGGCTGAACGGTTGACCGTTCAGGTAGACATTCGGTACCGCCATGATTTGACGCTCGGCGACTTCTTCCTGGAACAGGGCGCCGTCGATCATGGTGTGAGTGATGCCGGGGTTCAGGGTCGCCATCAGGTTGAGGGCCTGTACTACGTCCGGGCAGTTGTGGCAGGAGAGGGAGATATAGGTCTCGAAGTGGAACTCACCCTTGAGATTGCGGATCTGCTCCTGCACGGCCGCATCGGCCTTGGAGGGGTGGCCGCCGCTTTGCAGCAGGGCGAGCACCAGAGAGGTAAATTCATGACCCATGGGGATGCCGGCAAAGTGAACGCGCGGGACTTGGCCCTGTGGCGCGACACTCATGGAAGGCTTGCGAGCGGCAGTGCCAGAGGTCTGGGTGATCTTGGGGGACATCTCGGCGATCTCGCTGGCCAGTGCCAGCAGCTCTGCAGATTTGTCGCTGTCGTTGCCGGACACGCTGATCTCGATGGGATTGACGATGTACTGCAGATAGGTGTTCAGCTGTTGTTTGAGGTTGGTATCCAACATCTTCGAATTCCTTCTTGTGATTGCGGGTCGGCGTGAGATGTAAGCCGGAAAGCAGACCGGCGCCTTTGCTTGGGGCCGGAAACAAAACCGGCCCTTATACGGGCCGGTCTTGGAAGCGGGAGGCTTAGATCTTGCCTACCAGGTCCAGGGACGGGGCCAGAGTGGCTTCGCCTTCTTTCCATTTAGCCGGGCACACTTCACCCGGGTGGGAGGCAACGTACTGGGCTGCTTTGACTTTGCGCAGCAGTTCCAGTGCGTCACGGCCGATGCCGCCAGCGTTGATCTCGACGATCTGGATGATGCCCTGCGGGTCAATTACGAAGGTACCGCGGTCAGCCAGACCAGCTTCTTCGATCATCACGCCGAAGTTGCGGGTGATGGTACCAGTCGGGTCACCAATCATCGGGTACTGGATCTTCTGAATGGTGTCAGAAGTGTCGTGCCATGCTTTGTGAGTGAAGTGGGTATCGGTAGAGACAGAGTAGATCTCAACGCCCAGCTTCTGGAATTCAGCGTAGTTGTCAGCCAGGTCGCCCAGCTCGGTCGGGCAAACGAAGGTGAAGTCAGCCGGGTAGAAGAAGACCACGGACCACTTGCCTTTCAGGTCAGCGTCAGACACCTGAACGAATTTGCCATTGTGGTAGGCGGTAGCATTGAACGGCTTGATTTCAGTGTTGATGTAGGTAGACATGTAATTGCTCCTTGGTGATGTACATATGCCGGTCTGGTGTTGAAGAGTCTTGCCAGACGAGGCGCTTAACTTTCGATGGATTCATCATAGGGGCTTCCGTTAATCGATAAAAGCCGCAATTTTGAATCGCTTAAATCTACTTATTAGATAGCTCACTATGGCTGTACCTAACATGAATATCTCTGGCCTACTGAGATAACTCCTTGTCGTGGTTCAATATCTGTGCGCTACATCGCCTTTTCAAGGCATAAGAAGGGGTGTGCAGAGCCACGATGACGCGATGAGATAAACGGTGGTGCAAACATATGAAACAAACAGATGGCGCAGGCGGTTGAGGCCGCTGCTCGCAGAGATGGGTGATGTGCTGGCAAGGGGGAAGCCGAAAAGCGCAGATAAAAAAATCCCGGCGCTATCGCAACGACAGGGCCGGGTCATCAAACAAGGAATGGCTATATAAACAAATGCTTTACAGCAAAGACTAACTACGGGGTGTGCAAACTTGCAGACATATGAGAGGAAGATAATGGGTGCACAATCCCTCGTCTCCCCCTCGGCAACTATTGCATGAGAGGGATGATAGTGTGACGCAGATCACAAGGCAAGCATTTGGCGTAATTTTTCAATCAAAATGAAAGTGTTTCATCATTTCAGCTTGTTTTGACGGCTGAAAACGCTTTTATTGTAATTTAATTACAGCCAAATCTGTCAAAAGTCGGTAGGTGGTTCCTGCTCTTCCATCAATTCCAGCAGGTTGATGGCCACGGCAATAAAGTCCGACTCGGTGACAATGCCGATCAGCTTGCGTCCTTTGAGTACCGGCAGGCAGCCATATCTGTGGCGCTGCAGGTAGAGTGCTGCCTCCTTGATGCCGGCGTGAGGATCTACGCTCGCCACTTGCCGTGTCATGATCTCGTCGAGTTGCACGCTGTCGGTAAATTCTGCTTCCCGCTCCGGGCTGATGAGCAGCAGCTTGGATTCCCGGGTAGCCAGGATATCGGTGAGGGTCACCAGCCCCAGCAGGTGGTGCTGCTCGTCGACGATGGGAATGTGGCGGATCCGCTCCTGCTGCATCAGGTCCATCGCCTGTTTGACACTGTTTGACGGACCCAGAGTGAAGGGGTGTTCGGTCATGATTTCGGATAGGGTCATCATGGTGGGCCTCCTTGTGTATCTGCTTTCACCCTAGCCCAGCCCCAACTGGCAAAACATGATCAGGGTCAATACAGAACATTAAAGAATCATTAACCGGAGGTGTGTCTCAATATTGCTCGCTACCCCTTGTCTCTCTTGGGTTTTTGGTCTTTTGGGTTGCCTTGGAAGATGGGGATAACTAGACTAGCCGCCGATTCCCCCCGAGGTGAAAGATGCAAGTATCCGATTTTCATTTTGATCTGCCAGACGAGCTGATTGCCCGCTATCCGATGGCAGAGCGTACTGCCAGCCGCCTGTTGCAGCTCGATGGTCAAACTGGCGCCCTGCGCCACGGTCAATTTGTGGATGTGCTGGATCAGCTCAATCCGGGTGACCTGCTGGTATTCAATAACACCCGTGTCATTCCGGCGCGCATGTTTGGCCAGAAGGCCAGCGGCGGCAAGCTGGAGGTACTGGTCGAGCGCATTCTGGACGAGCACAGCGTGCTGGCCCATGTCCGTGCCTCCAAGGCGCCCAAGCCCGGCACCCGGATGATCATGGATGGTGGTGTGGAGGCAGAGATGCGCGCCCGCCACGATGCCCTGTTCGAGATCCACTTCCTCGACCCGCGTCCGGTGCTGGAGATTTTGGAGGCCATCGGCCACATGCCGCTGCCCCCCTATATCGACCGTCCCGACGAGGATGCTGACAAGGAGCGCTACCAGACCGTTTACAATCAAAAACCGGGGGCTGTCGCTGCGCCGACCGCCGGCCTGCACTTTGATGAGCCGCTGCTTGAGAAAATTCGGGCCAAAGGGGTTGAAACGGCCTTCGTCACCCTGCATGTAGGGGCGGGGACCTTCCAGCCGGTGCGGGTAGAGAAGATTGAAGATCACCATATGCACTCCGAGTATGCGGAAGTGCCGCAAGAGGTGGTAGATGCCATCGCGGCCACCCGTGCCCGTGGTGGTCGGGTGATTGCCGTTGGCACCACCTCGGTCCGTTCGCTGGAGAGCGCGGCCAAGGTCACCCTGGCGCAGGGCAAACCGCTGGCGCCCTTCTTTAGTGACACCGATATCTTCATCTTCCCTGGTTACCAGTTCCAGATTGTCGATGCCATGGTCACCAACTTCCATCTGCCGGAGTCGACCCTGATCATGCTGGTCAGCGCCTTCGCCGGTTATGACAACGTGATGGCGGCCTATCAGGCAGCCGTGGCCGGGCAGTACCGTTTCTTCAGCTACGGGGACGCCATGTTCGTCACCCGTCGCCAGGTTGAAGCATAAGCTTCAGCTTATTTACCGGGCCGTGAGCGGCCCTCCTATTGTCAGACTGTTTATCTGACGCAGCCGAGGTAGCAATGAAATTTGAACTGAAAACCACCGACGGCCGTGCCCGTCGCGGTCAACTGGTCTTCGAACGTGGTGTGGTACAAACACCGGCCTTTATGCCGGTCGGGACTTACGGCACCGTCAAGGGGATGACCCCGGAAGAAGTGCGTGAAACCGGCGCCCAGATCCTGCTGGGTAACACCTTCCACCTCTGGCTACGTCCGGGTCAGGAAGTGATGCGTGCCCACGGCGATCTGCATGACTTCATGAACTGGCAGGGCCCGATCCTGACCGACTCCGGTGGTTTCCAGGTGTTCAGCCTAGGCCATATTCGCAAGATCACCGAAGCGGGCGTCCACTTCCGTCACCCCATCAATGGCGAGAAGATCTTCCTCGACCCCGAGAAGTCCATGGAGATCCAGTACGATCTGGGCTCCGACATCGTGATGATCTTCGACGAGTGCACTCCGTACCCGGCCACTTATGAAGAAGCGCGCAAGTCCATGGAGATGTCCCTGCGCTGGGGCAAGCGCTCCCGCGACAAGTTTGATGCGCTGGGCAACAAGAACGCCCTGTTCGGCATCATCCAGGGCTCGGTCTACGAAGATCTGCGTGATGTCTCCCTCAAGGGGCTGCTGGAGATCGGTTTCGACGGTTATGCGGTCGGTGGTCTGGCGGTGGGTGAACCCAAAGAGGACATGCACCGTATCCTCGAGCACGTCTGCCCGAAAATTCCGGCTGACAAGCCGCGCTACCTGATGGGTGTCGGCAAGCCGGAAGATCTGGTGGAAGGGGTGCGCCGCGGTATCGACATGTTCGACTGCGTCATGCCGACCCGCAACGCCCGCAACGGCCACCTGTTCACCACCGATGGTGTGGTGAAGATCCGCAACGCCCAACATCGCAACGACACCAGTACCCTGGATGCCGAGTGTGATTGCTACACCTGCAAGAACTACAGCCGAAGCTACCTGCACCATCTGGACAAGTGCAACGAGATCCTCGGTGC
The DNA here is from genome assembly GCF_963878965.1 of Aeromonas sp. HMWF015. Taxonomy (NCBI): domain Bacteria; kingdom Pseudomonadati; phylum Pseudomonadota; class Gammaproteobacteria; order Aeromonadales; family Aeromonadaceae; genus Aeromonas; species Aeromonas sp. HMWF015. The sequence continues at coordinate 12,197 of NZ_CAWNZT010000305.1, forward strand.
CCGTCTGAATACGATTCATAACCTGCGTTATTACCAGCGTGTGATGCAGGGTTTGCGGGACGCGATCGAGCAGGGTAAATTAGACGACTTTGTAACAGAGTTTTACCGTCGGCAAGGGAAGCCTGTGCCTCCGTTAGCTGAAAATGACGTTAAATAACAACAACATATAATTTTGTTTTTTTAAATCTACATCAATAAGAGGTTGTTAAATGAGCATTATCTCCAAGGCGTATGCAGAAGGCGCAGCACCGGGTGCACAGGGTGGTGGTATGGAAATGATCATCATGCTGGCCGTATTCGGCCTGATTTTCTACTTCATGATCTATCGTCCCCAGGCCAAGCGTGCCAAGGATCACCGCAATCTGATGAGCTCCTTGTCCAAGGGTGATGAAGTGCTCACTTCCGGTGGCCTGGTTGGCAAAATTGCCAAAGTGGCTGCAGACAGCGATTACCTGGTGATCGCCCTGAACGACCAGACTCAAGTCACCATCAAAAAGGACTTCGTCTCTGCCGTTCTGCCCAAGGGTTCTATCCAGTCCCTTTAATCTCCCAAGGAGCACAGCGTGTTGAATCGCTATCCGCTGTGGAAATACCTGATGGTGATCCTGGTGATCGCCATCGGTTTTCTATATGCAGCCCCCAATCTTTACGGCGAAGATCCGGCTTTGCAGGTTTCTGCCAGCCGTGGTGCCGAAGTCAAGCTAGATACTCTTGATCTGGTGAAAGAGACCCTTGAAGCGGCCAAGATCCCGGTCAAACATGCTGCATTCGAGCACGGTTTTATCCTGATCCGTTTCAAGAACACCGAAGACCAGCTGAAGGCGCGCGATATCGTTGCCAACAAGCTGGGCGACAACTTCATTACCGCACTCAACCTGGCACCTTCCACTCCCGCCTGGCTCGAAGCCATCGGTGCGGCGCCTCTGAAGCTGGGTCTTGATCTGCGCGGTGGTGTGCATTTCCTGATGGAAGTGGACATGGCCGAAGCACTGACCAAGCAGCAAGAGCAGATGGTGCAGGATTTCCGCTCCGAGCTGCGCACCCAGAAGATCCGTTACTCCGGCGTACGCCGGGTCGGAGATCAGGTGCAGGTGATCTTCCGTGACGAAGCCGATCAGGAACGCGCCGTTTCTCATCTGCGTCGTCAGAACCCTGATTTGACTTTCACTACCGAGCAGAAGGGGGATGAGTTCATCCTGCTGGCTGGTCTGAGCGAAGCGAAGATCAAGGAAGTGAAGAAGTACGCCCTCGAGCAGAACATCACCATCATCCGTAACCGGGTCAACGAACTGGGCGTGGCCGAGCCGCTGGTACAACAGCAAGGCGCCGAGCGCATTGTCGTTGAACTGCCCGGTATTCAGGATACTGCTCGCGCCAAGGAGATCCTGGGTGCGACCGCTACCCTGGAATTCCACATGGTCGATGAGACTGCTGACATCCAGGCTGCGGCCGATGGCCGTGTCCCGCCCAGCTCCAAGGTCTATACCGATCGCAACGGTCGTCCCGTGGTGCTGCAAAAGCGGGTGATCCTGACCGGTGACCACATCGTGGGTGCACAGTCCGGTTTCGACGAGTACAGTCGTCCCCAGGTCAACATCAAGCTGGATGGCCAGGGTGGCAACAAGATGGCCAACTTTACCAAGGACAACGTCGGTAAAGGGATGGCGACCGTCTTCATCGAGTACAAGCCGGTCGGTCAACCGGGTCCGGATGGCAAGCGCAAGTTCCGCAAGCAGGAGGAGGTGATCAACGTCGCCACCATCCAGTCGCGTCTTGGCAGCCAGTTCCGTATCACCGGCATCGACAACGCCAACGAAGCACACAACCTGGCGCTGCTGCTGCGTGCCGGTGCCCTGATCGCCCCGATCCAGATCGTGGAAGAGCGCACCATTGGCCCGAGCCTGGGTCAACAGAACATCGACAGCGGTATGGAAGCCATCGGCTGGGCCATGCTGGTGATCGTGCTGTTCATGGGGATCTACTACCGCGCGTTCGGCTGGGTTGCCAACCTGGCGCTCTGTATGAACCTTGTGTTGATTGTCGGCATTATGTCGATGATCCCGGGGGCCACCATGACCCTGCCGGGTATCGCCGGTATCGTCCTGACGCTGGGTATGGCGGTGGATGCCAACGTGCTGATCTACGAGCGTATTCGTGAAGAGATCCGCAACGGTCGTGGTGTT
>NZ_CAWNZT010000306.1:0-1103 GCF_963878965.1 Aeromonas sp. HMWF015
TGATAGATGGCTTCCCGGCGGGGAGCTTTGCCATCAAGGTGGAAGATGATGTGCCGCGTGTCGTGCTCGCAGACGATGCGCCACGTCTTGGTGCGATGGTAGATGAAAGCCTGGCCAGCTTGGATGGTGTTGGCAGCGACGGGGTGGCCAGTGCCACGCTGAGTGCGGCTGACGTGCAAGCTCAGTTTGCACCAGCCTTCGGGGCGGATGGGAAAGGCAGTATCGGTTACAGCTTGGCGCTGACCGGCAGCGACGTGGCGAGCGGCCTGTATGCAGTCGACCCGCTGGCTGCCAATGGCCAGGGCGCGGCTATCGTGCTCAATCAGGCGGGTAACGTCATCACCGGCAGCGCAGGTGCAGTGAACTACTTTACCCTGACCATCGACCCGACCACCGGGGAAGTGACGCTGGCCCTGCTGGACAACGTCTGGCATGGCGACACCGGCAATGCGGATGACAGCGTGGCGCTGAGCGTGGACGAGGGCGTGCTGACGTTGGTGCAGACAGTGACCGACGCCGATGGCGATAGCGCCAGTGCGTCTGTGGACCTGGGCGCCACCGGCGTGTTCCGCTTCGAGGATGACGGCCCGCGTGCCGGGCTGGCAGAAGAAGCCCCACGACTTGGTGCAACTGTGGATGAAAGCCTGGTCAGTCTGAGCGGTGTGGGCGGCGACGGAGTGGCCAGTGCCAGCCTGAGCGCGGCCGACGTACAGGCCCAGTTCAACCCGGCCTTTGGGGCCGACGGGGCGGGCAGCATCGGTTACAGCTTGGCGCTGACCGGCAGCAACGTGGCGAGCGGTCTGTATGCGGTTGACCCGCAGGCAGCCAATGGCCAGGGCGCGGCTATCGTGCTCAATCAGGCGGGTAACGTCATCACCGGCAGCGCAGGTGGGGTGGACTACTTTACCCTGACCATTGACCCGACCACCGGGGAAGTGACCCTGGAACTGTTGGACAACGTCTGGCATGGCGACACCGGCAATGCGGATGACAGCGTGGCGCTGAGCGTGGACGAGGGCGTGCTGACGTTGGTGCAGACAGTGACCGACGCCGATGGCGATAGCGCCAGTGCGTCTGTGGACCTGGGCGCCACCGGCGTGTTC
>NZ_CAWNZT010000307.1:0-1844 GCF_963878965.1 Aeromonas sp. HMWF015
GAGCTGGGAGAAGCCATTGACGTTGGTCTTGGCGCGATCCTTTGAGAGCGCCTGCTCCAGACTGTGCAGCACCCGACGGCGATGATCTTCCGACTGCATGTCGATGAAGTCGATGATGATGATGCCACCGAGGTTGCGCAGGCGCAGATGGCGGGCGATGGCAGCCGTCGCCTCGACGTTGGTGTTGAAGATGGTCTCTTCCAGATTGCGATGGCCGACAAAGGCGCCGGTGTTGATATCCACCGTGGTCATGGCTTCGGTCTGGTCGATGATGAGGTAGCCGCCGGATTTCAGCTCTACTTTGCGCTCCAGCGCCCGCTGGATCTCGTTCTCCACGTCGTAGAGATCGAAGATGGGCGACTCGCCGGGGTAGTACTCCAGCTTGCTGGCCAGCTCAGGCACGTACTCTTCGGTGAAGCGTTTGAGCTGATCGAAGCTCTGGCGCGAGTCAACGCGGATTTTGTCGAGCTCGGCGCCGACAAAATCGCGCACCACCCGAAAGGCCAGACTGGGATCCTCGTAGAGGATCTTGCAGGGGGGATACTTCTGTTTGCGCTCGAGGATCTTGCGCCACAGACGTTTCAGGAATGCTGCATCCTGCTCCAGCTCCTGCTCCCCCACCCCTTCGGCGGCGGTACGGATGATGTAGCCACCCAGCTCGTCCACATAACCGGCCACGGTGCGCTTGAGGCGCTCCCGCTCCGCTTCGGACTCGATACGTTGGGAGACACCGACGTGGGCACTGCCCGGCATAAAGACCAGATAGCGGGATGGCAGGGTGATATCGGTAGTGAGACGGGCACCCTTGGTACCCAGCGGATCTTTCACCACCTGCACCATGATGTCCTGCCCCTGACGCACCAGCTCGGCGATATTGCCGACCTGGAACTGCTCCTTCTCCTTCACCGCCACACACTCGGTGTGCGGCACGATGTCGGAGGCATGGAGAAACGCTGCCTTGTCCATGCCGATATCGACGAATGCCGCCTGCATGCCGGGCAGCACCCGACTGATCTTGCCTTTGTAGATATTGCCGACGATGCCGCGTTTGGCCTGACGTTCTACATGTACTTCCTGCAGCAGACCGTTTTCGACCAGAGCGACCCGGGTTTCGGAGGGGGTAACGTTAACCAGCAGTTCTACCGACATAAGTAACCTTGCCTGTTCCAGTTTTGAATTCTATAGAGCCAATCCGGTACAACGCGCGCAAGAACGAAACGCAGCAGAGCACAGCTGACGGGAAATTATTTGAGCTGTTCCAGATGATGCTTGATCAGCAGGTCTGTCTCCAGCAGGGGCAGGCCGACCACGGCGCTATAGCTCCCTTCGATGCGGCTGACAAACTTGCCGGCAATACCCTGAATGCCATAAGCCCCGGCCTTGTCACAGGGCTCACCGGTCTGCCAGTAGGCCTCGATCTCGGCCTCGTCCAGCTTGCGAAACGCCACGTTGGTGGTGACCAGACGCACGTCACAACGATCCTTGCTGGCCAGCGCTACCGCCGTCATCACCTGATGCACCTTGCCGGAGAGGGACTCCAGCATATCTTTGGCATCCAGCAGATCGGACGGTTTCTCCAGTACCCGGTCGCCCAGCACCACTATGGTGTCGGCACCCAGCACCGGCAACGCCGTCGGCGCACACGCCACGCCCGCCATCGCCTTGTCACGAGCGAGGCGGCAGACGTAATCCTGCGCCTTTTCACCCTCTTCCCGCTGCTCGGGCACATCCAGTTTCAGCACCTCGAAGCGGTAGCCAATCTGGGTCAGCAGTTCACGGCGACGGGGAGAAGCCGAGGCGAGATAGAGTTGTGGTTCGTTGTTTTTGTTCATATTTACCTGATA
>NZ_CAWNZT010000308.1:0-1133 GCF_963878965.1 Aeromonas sp. HMWF015
CAGAGACCTTCACGCGGCTCTTCTCATAATCGACCTCTTCAACGGTACCGTTGAAGTCGGCAAACGGACCATCGGCAACCCGCACCATTTCACCCGGTTCAAACAGGGTTTTCGGACGCGGCTTGTCGTGGGCATCCTGCAGACGGTTCAGGATGGCATCGGCCTCTTTGTCGGAGATCGGTGCCGGACGGTCGGAAGTACCGCCGATGAAACCCATTACACGCGGTACGTTACGCACCAGGTGCCATGTGGTTTCATCCATGATCATCTGGACCAGGACATAACCCGGGAAAAACTTGCGCTCACTCTTGCGCTTCTGGCCAGCACGCATCTCGACCACTTCTTCGGTCGGGACCAGTACTTCACCGAACATGTCTTCCATGCCATGCATCTTGATATGTTCACGCAGGGACTTGGCTACACGGCCTTCATAGCCGGAAAAAGCCTGCACGACATACCATCTCATACGTTGTTCACGTTGTTCAGTCATGGCTTATCCTTACACACCGGTAATCAGGTTGACCAACCAGACCAAGGCACCGTCCAGAACGAACAGCAGCAGCCCCATCACGGCGGTCACCGCCAGCACAATCAGGGTTGTCTGAATGGCTTCCTGACGGGTCGGCCATACGACCTTGCGGACTTCCAGGCGAGACTCACGGGCGAATGCCAGTGTTGCCTTTCCCTTGGTGGTTTGCAGGGCTACTGCACCAGCAGCAGCAATGACAACGACCACACCCAGGGCGCGGACGGCAGCGACAACATCGTTGAGCAGGTAATTACCTACTACAGCGGCCGCCAGGATAATGAAAACCAGGCCCCAAAGCAGGGTATCCTTGCTTCCGCCCTGGCTCTCAGAACTAACACTCATACAACCCACCTGTATCTGACGTAACCAAAGACACAAAAGCCCCGTACGAGACGAGGTATATGGCAGGGGCGGCATGACTCGAACCCGCAACCATCGGTTTTGGAGACCGCTGTTCTACCAATTCGAACTACGCCCCTACACAAGAAAGCCCCTATTATAGGGGCTTTGCTTTATTTATGTAAGCCAAAGATTAAGCGATTACGCTGGCTACAACACCGGCACCTACGGTACGGCCACCTTCACGGATAGCGAAACGCAGGCC
>NZ_CAWNZT010000309.1:0-8138 GCF_963878965.1 Aeromonas sp. HMWF015
CTGCTTTAAGTGTTGTTGCAACATGGGGAACAGGAGCAACGCTGGTCGCTGTGGTTGATTTGTTATCATCTGAGCCACAACAACCAGACAGGGTGGCCATGCAAGCCCCCAACAATACCCATTTATGACTATCCATCATCAGAAAATTTCTCGCTATTATTTTTTGGAACAATAAACTCTGGCTTCTCGAGGGGTATAAACCCCGTAGGTAATCCCGCTGGCCAATGAATTAAGCCAGGATTGTTCTGTCTCGATCCTGACAACATTTTCGGCACCGTGACAAATAGCCGCAGCGTCTATAGGCTCGTTCAGGCCAATATCAATATCTGAAAAGAAGAAGTGGCTGGTGACCTCAGTCGAACTAACATTATTTTCGTTACCGAGTGTAAATGCCTGTGCGGCATTGACATCGACAACCTGTTTGGCACAACCACAGTTAACAACCGTCAAGCAGACGATAATGATCGTTTTGTAATTAACCATTTAAACTACCTTGCTGGTGCTGCCAATAACATCATCAAATTTTGACTGCCAGATATGGCACCGCCAATATTTGGATGGCAGTGTCACGACCGTAAAAATTAGAAATGATATATGTGATGAGGATTTTTTTGACCAGCATCATCTGCCACACTTCCCGTGTTAACGCAGAGCAATGATGTTTGTTCAAGCCAATTTTAATGTACGACCTCTTGCATCCCTCAATAGGGATTGAATGCAAGTTAGCCTTTCTTGTTATGAATCGCAGTATCTAACGCTGCCATGCTGGCGTCTACAGCAAAAGCAGAAGTCAGAACATTCCATTTCAGAAAGTATGTTGCGACATTGTTTGGCGAGAAAATAGGCGACTGAATAATCCATCGCCATCATCACCGCCGGTTAAATAATCAATAACAAGCCGAAACAGCTGGCTCCGGCTAATCAATGGGCATCGTCACGGCCACATTAACGTGGCAATTCGTCGTTATAGAGTCGCCGGATCTCGTTACGCAGCCACATTACCTTGGCATCCTGATTGTGCCGTTTGTGCCACAACAGGATGAAGGCGATCTCCAGTTGGGCGTAGAGCTTCTCCGGCAGCGGCAGCGGCATGGCGATCAGATTGCCGTGATGCCGACTGGCATAACCACCACAGTAGGAGGGGGCCACCGCAATCAGCTCGTGGCTCGACTGGGAGGCAATATGCAGCGCCTGCTCGAAACTGGCGACCATGATGGGCACCTCCCGCTTCAGCCCCTCATCCTCCAGCAGACTGTCGAGGGCCCAGGTATCGTTCGCTTCCCACACCATGCTGATCTGGGGGCAGGCCAGAAAGTTCTCCAGCGACCACTTCTGCTCGAGCAGGGGGTGATCCTTGCGCAGAAAAACCACCGGACGATCGGTAAACAGCACCTCGTGATCGATGTAATAAGGCAAGCGGTTGACCTTGGCCCGGGAGCGGCCATGGGTCTCGCGGGCGCAGAAGCCGAGATCCGCATCGCCATTGACGATGTCGTTGAGGGAGTGGTGATCCCACCCCAGCATCCTGACCACCGATTTCGGGTACTTCTCATAGATGGTCATGGGCAGATCGCTCAGGAAGCTGATGTAGAAGGGGGACTCCATCACCAACGTGAAGCGGGCACCGTCGGGGATCGCCTCGCTATTGAGCGAGGTGATGCTGTCGGTGAGCTGGAACCAGACCTTCAGCTCCTCATCCAGGGTCAGGGAGAGGTTGGTCGGCTGCAACCCCTGCCGCACCCGCACAAACAGGGGATCGTCAAACCACTCCCGCAACTTGGCCAGAGACTTGCTCACCGCCGACGGGGTGACACAGAGCTTTTTGGCCGCCCCTGCCACACTGCGCTCCTGCATCAGGTACTTGAAGACCACCAGCAGGTTCAAATCGAGTTCACCCAGGTTGCGCATATCCCCTCTCATCTTCCATCAGCCTTGCGAGCGCGCTTCACGAACCGCGAGCCATGGTACCAGCCCTTTGACCGCCAGATAACTGAGCAGTGTCAGCAACAGGGCATAAGTCAGCATCTCGGTTGGAGCAAAGCCAAGTTGGCCTAGCAGCCAGATATAAAGGCCAGAGAGGCTGATCTGCATGATGCAGAGCACGGCGCTGGCAAAGGCCACGTTATGCTGGCAACCATCGAGCGCCTCCCCCATCGCCACCCCGAAGCCGCAGGAGAACCCGACACAAACCAGCGCAAACCCCGGCAGCAACAGATGGATATCGCCCCCCGCCTGCCAGCTGCCGATAAGTGAGCAGGCCGCCAGCAAATAGGAGAGATGAGACACCGCCAGCACTTTCTGTTTGCCCAGCCAGCGCAACAGCAGGGGCGTCAGGAAGGAGGTGGACATACTCACGCCGGCCATCACCATCATCACGATGGAGTACTGCTCGGTCGTGAAGCCAAACTCCTTCATCAGGATCAGCGGCGAGACGCTGACATAGACCAGAATGGCAGTCACACTGGCACTGGTCAGCAGAGAGAGCAGCATAAAGCGCGGGGAGCGCAGCAAGGCAAAGGGCAGCGCAGCACCACTGTCCGGTTGCCACGCCGGGCGGGTCTCCTTGAGCAGCAACAAGTTCACCAGACCGCTGACAGCCGCCACCAGCGCCATCGCCACGAAGATCCCGCGCCAGTCAAAATGGGACAGGATGAGATAACCGAGCACCGGCGCCAGCACCGGGATCACGCAGATCACCCCGTTGATCATCGAGAGCGCCATCGCCAGCCGCTCCTGGCTCAACACATCCCGTAGCACGGTAAAGGTCATGATATAGAGCGCCCCCGCCCCGACTCCCTGCCAGAAACGGCCGAAATAGAACTGGCTGATCCCTTCGGCATGACCCGCCACCAGCGAGGCAAGGACAAAAATCAGCGCGCCCCCGAGCACCACCCAGCGCCGCCCGTAGCGATCGGCAATCATCCCCCCCAGCAGCACGGTGGCCGCCATACCGAACAGATAGATAGAGAAGGCGGTGTGGATCTGCGCCTCGCTAGCCTGCAGGGTATCGGCAATCTGGGGCACAGCGACCAGATAGAGATCGATCCCGACCGGATAGAGAATGATCATCAGAAAAGTGCACAACAGGAAAACAGGCATGGATGCTCCATAACAGATTGGCGTGCCGATGCCTGCCAAATCACAGCGACAGGCGAACAGTGGCGGGGCCAAGGTGGTGACAAAGCTAGCAACGCAGCGCGTCGCAATGGGGCAACTATATGGGCGCCCACCGCCCTCACCTAGTGAAGAGATGGCGAACGGTACATTCCAATCAGGAAATATCATATTAAGTTGCGTGCCTGGACGGCCATATTGAATCGACCAGAGACAGTAATAAACCGGGTCACCTCCCGCTCATAGCCATCCCTGCGCAGCACTTTTACCGCCCGTCAGTTATCCGCCTTCACCCTTGCGGGCGTATAAGCTGTAGGTGCGACGCAATACAGGGAATGTGTATGAAGGGGATGAAGAGAGAAGAGCAGATTGCCGGGCTGCTGGCAGCACTGGAGCAAGTCATTCTGGGCAAGCCGCTGCAACTGAAAATCGCGCTGGTGACCCTGCTGGCGCGCGGTCATCTGCTGATCGAGGATCTGCCCGGTATGGGCAAAACCACCCTGGCCCACGCGCTGGCACAGGTACTGGGGCTGGCATGCCGGCGGATGCAGTTCACCGCCGATCTGCTCCCCGCAGACCTGCTGGGGTTGCAGATCTTTGACCCCCAGCAGCAAACATTTCGCTTTCACCCCGGCCCCATCTTCACCCAGGTACTGCTGGCGGACGAGATCAACCGTGCCAGCCCCAAGGTGCAGAGCGCCCTGCTGGAGGCGATGGCCGAAGGCAAGGTGAGTATCGAGGGCCACACGCACCCACTCCCCGATCCATTTTTCGTCATCGCCACCCAGAATCCGGCGGATCAGGCGGGCACCTATCCGCTGCCGGAATCCCAGCTCGACCGCTTCGCCGTGCGACTCTCGCTGGGCTTTCCGCCACGAGAGGCGGAGCGCCAGCTACTGCGGGGCCACCAGCCGACTGACCCGTTGCCCGCCATGCTGAATGCCGCTGAGCTGGCTGCCCTGCAAGCGGAAGGTGATGCTATCCATGTTTCCGATGCCACCCTCGACTACCTGCTGGCGCTGGTGCACCAGAGCCGCTTTGATGGGGATCTGCCACAGCCCCTCTCCCCCCGGGCAGCCCAGACCTTGCTGGCGGTGAGCCGTGCTTGGGCGCTGGTGGCGGGGCGGCGCTTCGTCACGGTGGAGGATGTGCAGGCGGTCTTCCCCTATGTGGCTGAGCATCGGCTGCGGGGCAGCTTCGGCGTGCAGCACGGCGAAGCCTGCCCCCTGAGCCAGCGGCTGCTGGCCAGGGTTGATCCGGACAATCCCTGATGAACACCTTGTTCACCCGCTGGCGGCAAAGGAGAGAAAACTGGCAACGACGCTGGCTCGATCGCCGCATTCCCCCGGCCCGCCAAATCACGCTGGGGACCCACAGCCTCTTTATCCTCCCCACCCGCATGGGGCTGCTCTATCTGCTGGTGCTGCTCGCCATCTATCTGCTCGGCACCAACTACCAGAACAATCTGGTGTTGCTGGTGGCCTACTGCCTCGGCAGTCTGTTTATGGCCGCCATGTGGCTCACCCATCGCAACCTGCTGGGGCTGGAGCTGCTGGGGGGCCCGCTGGTACTGGGGGAAGCGGGTAGCCAGCTTCCTATCCGTATCTTGGTGCAGAGCCCGCGCCCGGTGCTGGCGCTCCGTTTTAGCCTCAACGAAGGGACCCTCTGGCTGGCACAGGCCAACGCTGTGCCCCGCACCTTGATCCTGGCGGTATCGGGCTCGCGCCGTGGGCCACTGCCCCTTGGCCGATTGCGGGTCGAGAGCCGTTACCCCCTCGGCCTGTTTCGCTGCTGGTCCCTGCTGGATCTGCAGCTGGAGGGCTGGCTCGCCCCCAAACCGGCGTTCGGGGCGCTAAGAGGGGAACATGCGACCGAAAGCGAGGGTCATCAGGGCCAGCCCGCTCCTGCTCCTCTCGGTGACTTTGATACCCTGCGGGCACATCAAGCCGGCGAGCCACTGAGCCGCGTCGCCTGGAAGCAACTCGCCCAGGGGCGCGGCCTGCTGACCAAGCAGTTCCATGAACCGCTGCAGGATGACACTCACCTCACCTTGCAGCGGGTCACGGGTGGGGATCTGGAGCAGCGGCTGGCAGTGCTGGCCTGGTGGTGCGCCGATTACGGCAAGCGGGGCATCCCATTCACCCTGACGCTGGCAAACCAGACGCTGGGGCCCGATAGCGGCGCCGCCTTTGTGCAGCGCTGCCTGCTGGCACTGGCCCGATTCGATGCAACACCACCGAAGAGCACACCGGATGCAGCTCGATAACCGCCGCCTGCTGCCACTCATCGCCCTGCAACAGTTGCTGCTGGTCGCGGCGCTCTGGCCCCAGTTGCAGCTCTGGGTGGTGTCGGTAGGCGCCATCACCCTCGCCGTCCGGGCCATGATGCTGTGGCGCGGCTGGCCGCCTCTTCCGGCCCGCTGGTTGGCGCTGCTGGCCATCACTACCGTGCTGTTGCTGGGGTTGCAGTGGCGCACATTGGGCACCCTGCCTGCCCTGCTCAATCTGCTCTGGCTCGGCTATAGCCTGAAGATGATCGAGGTGCGGCGCGAGCGGGATATCGAGCAGGTGCTGCTGCTCGCCTTCTTTCTGATCGCGCTGGCGCTGGTGCAGCGACAAAGCATAGGCTGGACGGCCGGGATGGCGGTGGCGCTCTGGCTGGCAGTGACCACGCTGGTGGCTGCCATCGCCCCCGAGCAGAAACGGCCTTGGCGCAGCGCGGGCGTCGCCCTGCTGCTGGCGCTTCCCCTGCTCATCACTTTATTTTTGCTGCTGCCAAGGCTCCCGCCCCTCTGGCAGATGCCCACCACCAGCCGCGCCCTGTCGGGGCTCTCGGAAGAGCTGGCCCCCGGCGATATCAGCGAACTGGTCAACTCCTCCGAACTGGCGTTTCGGGTCACCTTTGCCGATGGCCCGCCCCCGGCCCGCGAGCGCTACTTTCCGGTGATGCGGCAGGAGGTTTTCGATGGCCAGCGCTGGCTGCTGAGCCCCGAGGTCAAGGCGTGGCAGCGGACGGTGCCGGTGCAAACCGGACTCACCCTTCTGGTGTCCTCTTCACAGGCCAACAATCAACTTGCAGATAGTTCGTTACCCGCAGGAAGCTACGAGGTGATTGCCGAGCCCCAGCGCCACCGCTGGGCCTTTGCCCTCAGTGAACCGCGCCTGCTGGCGGGCCCGGTGCTGCTAACCCCTCTCGACACCCTCTATCGACAGGGGAGCGGCGAGGTGGCGATTCGCTATCGCATTGGCCGCGGCGAAGCGCAGCCAGAGAACGACAGCCAAGCCGCCCAGCGCAACCTGCAACTGCCTGGAGGGGGCAACCCGAGAGCGCGAGCCTATGGCCAAGAGCTTGCGGCACGCTATCCGGATCGCAGCACGCTGGTCGCCGCCCTGCTCGAACAGTTTCGCAGCCAATCCTATTACTACACTCTGACCCCGTCACGACTTGGCAGCGACGGGGTGGATGAGTTCCTGTTCGATACCAAGCAGGGCTTTTGCGGCCACTACGCCATGGCGACCGCCTTCGTGCTGCGCGCCGCCGGTATTCCGGCACGGCTGGTCACCGGTTATCTCGGCGGCGAGTGGAATCCCAGAGGCAACTATCTGGCGGTACACCAGTTCGATGCTCACGCCTGGGTGGAATATCTCGATGAAGGAGGAACATGGCGGCGAATCGACCCCACGGCTGCAGTGGCACCGGAGCGCATTGAGGGCGGCGTGAGGGAGGCGCTGAACAACGAGTTTACCGCCGCTGACCCCCTCGCTTTGCAGCGTTATCGCAACTGGGCTCTGCTCAATCAGCTGCGCTGGTGGGGCAACAATATCGACTACCAGTGGAGTCGCTGGGTAATTGGTTACGATGCGGGCCAACTCTGGCAACAAATCGGCCTGCGCTGGCCCGCACTGGCGGGGCACACTCCCTGGTTGATCCTCGCCAGCCTGATGCTGGTCGCCCTGCTGGTGAGCCTGCCCCTGCTGTTGCCCGCCCGCCTGCCGCCAGAGCGGCGTATCTGGCAGCCCCTGCTCAAACGGGGTAAACGCAGCGGCTACCCACCAGAGCCCGCCGAGAGCATGGGGGCATGGTGCGAGCGGCTGGCACGGTTGCGTCCCGACCTTGCCCACCCCTTGTTGCAGGCCGCCTGGCTCTATCGCCGCTGGCGTTATGCCCCCCTCAGCGAACGGCAACAAGGGCGCTGCTGGCGCCAGTTACTAAGGCGTGTCAGACAGCTCGTTCGGCGCTGGGATCAACAGCCAACGAGTGCGCCATAAAAGAAGGGGGAGCCACCGGCTCCCCCTTCAGGTTTTAATCAAGAGGTTTGACTCACCGCTTGTTATTTTTTGGTCGGATTGTCCCAGATCCCCTCTTCCAGCTGGGAGCGGATCTCGGGGTACTTGTTGGCATCGAAGGTCGGCACCTTGCCCAGCCGGAGCTGGTCGTTGTAATCCTTGGCCAACTTGATGGCGACGCTGGAGAGCAGCAGGATCGCCACCAGGTTGACGATGGCCATCAGCCCCATGGAGACATCCGCCATCGCCCACACAATCGGCAACTCACCCACGGCGCCGAACATCACCATCCCCAGCACGAACACCCGGAACAGCATCAGGCCACCCTTGTGGTTGTGCTCGAGGAACACCAGATTGGTCTCGGCATAGGAGTAGTTCGCCACGATAGAGGTGAAGGCGAAGAAGAAGATGGCTGCAGCAATGAAGATGTTGCCACCGCTGCCAATCTGGGAGGAGAGCGCCCGCTGGGTCAGCTCGACACCGGTCACGCCGGAACCCGGCTCGAACTGACCTGACATCAGGATGATGGCGGCGGTACAGCTGCAGATGACGATGGTGTCCATAAAGACCCCCAGCATCTGCACATAACCCTGAGAGGCCGGGTGCGGCGGATAGGGAGTGGCGGTCGCTGCAGCGTTGGGCGCAGAGCCCATGCCCGCTTCGTTGGAGAAGAGACCGCGCTTGATGCCGTTGATCATCGCCTGGGAGATGGCATAACCCAGCGCACCCGAGCCTGCC
>NZ_CAWNZT010000309.1:8148-44662 GCF_963878965.1 Aeromonas sp. HMWF015
AATCCCGAAGGCAGACTTGATGATCAGCATGAAGACATGGGGCAACTCGGTGATGTTCATCGCCACGATCACCAGCGCCAGCAGGATATAAGCCAGTGCCATAAAGGGCACCACCAGCTCGGCAAAACGGGCGATGCCACGAATGCCGCCGAAGATGATGAGGCCGGAGAGCGCCACCAGCGCCAGACCGCTGACCCAGTCAGGAATGCCAAATGCCACCTTCATCGCCAGACTGATGGAGTTGGCCTGCACCGCGTTGAACACCAGACCAAATGCCAGTATCAGGCAGAGCGAGAACACCACCCCCATCCAGCGCATGCCAAGGCCTTTCTCCATGTAGTAGGCCGGGCCACCACGGTAGTTGCCATCCTCATCCTTGACCTTGTAGAGCTGGGCCAGAGTGCTTTCGACGAAGGCGGTCGCCATGCCGATAAAAGCGATCAACCACATCCAGAAGATGGCGCCGGGGCCACCCAGATAGATGGCGACAGCCACACCGGCCAGGTTGCCGGTGCCGACCCGGGCGGCAAGGCTGGTACAGAGGGCCTGGAAAGAGGAGATGCCTGCGTTGTCCGATTTACGGCTGTTTTTCAGCACGGAAAACATGTGGCCAAAGTGACGGATCTGGATAAAACCCAGGCGGAAGGTGAAAAAGATCCCGACCCCGATGAGCAGGTAGATGAGCACGGCTCCCCACATCAGGTCGTTTAGCATCGCAATCAAGGTGTCCATAATTCTCTCGTTGTTATTCACATCCATGGTCAGTCTGCGCTGACCGTTTTCTGTCTGTCGTTTAATTAGCGTTTCGCTAAAGGGGCGGAATCTAGCACAGCGGGAGAGCCCGGAATAGTGATCCCGGTCACGCGAGACACAAAAAACGAACGGTAAAAGCCCATAAAGCTCCATTTAAATCGCAAACTTTCAACAAACTCAATAATTCAATCAGACAGGCCACCATTAAGCCCCATAAGAGAACTATTTTGATATATCCCTGATGAGCTATCCGAAAACGCAAACGCTTGCATGAAATGGCTTTCAAACGGCGATATTTCGCCAAACGTTTTCGCTGTAATTAAATTTCAAGTACGTAGCGAGATAATTTATGTGATCGATGACACAAATATGGATATTGGCTAAAAAAGTTCAGCTGAAAGCAAACCGGAGCGAGGTCGGAAGAAAATATAAAAAACCTTACTAATCATATAGTTTCAAGCCGTAAAACGGGATAACTCAACAGCCTGAATGTTTAACAACCAAGCGCCCCTATTGCAGGATGCAGCACATCAGTATTAATTAGGCAGGCAATGACGATGGGCCGCCCCCATCGCGCTTTTCTGAGCCTGAGGCACCAAGATCCTGTAATTTTATTTCAGAACCACCGTCTCAAGCCCGCAACCCAGGGATTACTCCCTCATTAAGAGATGATATTCGCTATGGCCGATAAATTAACCAAGCTGAAAGCCCTGACCACTGTTGTTGCCGACACCGGTGATATCGAAGCCATCAAACGCTATCAGCCCATCGATGCCACCACCAACCCCTCTCTGGTTCTGAAGGCCTCCGAGATCCCCGAGTACGCTCCGCTGATCGAAGACGCCATCAAGTGGGCCAAAGCCCAGAGCCAGGACAAGGCACAGCAAATCATCGACGCGGGCGACAAGCTGGCTGTCAACATCGGTCTGGAAGTGCTGAAGATCGTTCCGGGCCGTATCTCTACCGAAGTGGATGCCCGTCTCTCCTTCGATACCGAAGCCAGCATCGCCAAGGCCCGCAAGCTGATCCGTCTCTACAACGAAGCGGGTATCAGCAACGACCGCATTCTGATCAAGCTGGCCTCCACCTGGGAAGGGATCCGTGCCGCCGAGGTACTGGAGAAAGAGGGTATCCAGTGCAACCTGACCCTGCTGTTCTCCTTCGCCCAGGCTCGTGCCTGTGCCGAAGCTGGCGCCTTCCTGATCTCCCCGTTCGTGGGTCGCATCCTCGACTGGTACAAGGCCAAAAATGGCCGTGATTACACTGCCAGCGAAGATCCGGGCGTGGTCTCCGTCACCTCCATCTACAACTACTACAAGCAGCACGACTACCCGACCGTCGTGATGGGCGCCAGCTTCCGCAACACCGGCGAGATCCTGGAACTGGCCGGTTGCGACCGTCTGACCATTGGCCCGGCCCTGCTGGAAGAGCTGAGCAAGACCGAAGGGGCCGTAGTACGCAAACTGGACTACACCGGTGAGCGCAAGGCCAAACCGACTCCGATGACCGAAGCCGAATTCCGCTGGGAACTGAACCAGGACGCCATGGCTCACGAGAAGCTGGGCGAAGGCATCCGCATGTTCGCCATCGACCAGAGCAAGCTGGAAACCATGCTGGCAAGCCGCCTGTAATCAGTTCTTTTTTCTGATAAAAACCGGGCCCCTAACAAGGGGCCCGGTTTTTTTTCATGGGCTTTTTTAGCGCTGTCATAGAGTCGTCACGAAAACGTTTTAATTTCAGATTCGTTATGTTATACGGGTGGTGAAAACGATAAAAACCAAGGAGGGAGCCATGGAAATGTTCAACTTCGATTATGACGAGGTGGTTGAACTCGGTTCGCGTAGCCGCGGGACAACGGGAAAAAAACGTAAATGGCGTGAAATCGAGGCGTTGAAAGACAAACATCGCCTGCAGAAGGAGCTGCAATCCATCGATATCGCCTATGAAGGTCTTACAGACGAGATTGAACTGTAATACCACCAGACACCTGTAAAAGCGCTCCGCATAGCCGGGGCGCTTTTTTATGCCGCAATCGGATGATCAAGCGGTTTGTCATGCCATCACCAGCGATGCTACTGGATGCTGCAGGCTACTGACAGTCATCACCAACAGCGTGGCATACCAACCAAGCCCCTCACCCGCGAAGAGTGAGCAGCGCCGTTTCAGGGCGCGTTGGGGCACTCACCAGAATGGCAGATCAACCGCAATAAAAAGCCCCCGTCGATGACGGGGGCCTGAATACTCGGGGTTGACGGCTGCGCTTAGCAGTAGCCGTAGCCCAGCAGACGCTGGTAGCGCTGCTCCAGCAGTTGCTCGGTATCGAGCGGACGCAGTGCGTCCAAATCCTGCTTGATGCGAGCCTTGAGGTTTTTGGCCATCTTCTCCACATCGCGGTGAGCACCGCCGAGGGGCTCGTCGATCACGTGGTCGATCAGCTTGAGCTCTTTCAGACGCTGGGCAGTGATACCCATCGCTTCGGCAGCTACGGAGGCCTTGTCAGCGCTCTTCCACAGGATGGAGGCACACCCTTCCGGCGAGATGACGGAGTAGGTGGAGTACTGCAGCATGTTGACGCGGTCGCCCACGCCGATAGCCAGTGCGCCGCCGGAGCCGCCTTCACCGATCACGGTGCAGACCACGGGTACGGTCAGACCGGCCATCACCTTCAGGTTGCGGGCAATCGCTTCGGACTGACCACGCTCTTCGGCACCGACGCCGGGGTAAGCGCCAGGGGTATCGATAAAGGTGATGATCGGCATCTTGAAGCGCTCGGCCATCTCCATCAGACGCAGGGCCTTGCGGTACCCTTCCGGACGCGGCATGCCGAAGTTGCGCTTGATCTTCTCTTTGGTCTCACGACCCTTCTGGTGACCAATCACCATCACCGGCTCACCGTCGAGACGAGCGATGCCGCCGACGATAGCCTTGTCATCGGCATAGGCGCGATCGCCAGCCAACTCGTCGAAATCGGTGAAGATATGCTCGATATAGTCAAAGGTGTAGGGGCGCTGGGGATGACGCGCCATCTGGGATACCTGCCAGGCACCCAGATCACCGAAGATCTTCTTGGTCAGCTCTTCATTTTTCTTCTCCAGCCGGCGGATCTCGTCTTTCAGATCCACGGCGTGATTGCCTTCACTCACATGTTTGAGTTCATCAATCTGCGCCTGCAACTCGGCAATCGGCTGTTCAAAATCCAGAAAAAGACTCATAGGGCCTTAGAACCTCTAATCAAAAACCAATTCAACCCGCTCTCGTCCAAGCAGGACTCGCAAGTCATCTATCAGTTGATCGGTGGGCGTCACCCGCCACTCGGTACCGAGCGTCAATCGCACCCGGGAGCCGGGGCGACGATAGTTTACCTGAACCGGACAGACTCCGGCACGGGCGGGCTCCAAAATCTCGCACAAACGCGGGAAAAAGCGATCATCAATCCGCTGTTCATCGAGGGAGATGCGGATTGCTCTGGCAAAACGCTCCCTCGCATCGTTGATATCCAGTAATTCTCGAGCCGACATTTTAAGGCCACCGGAGAAGTCATCAAAGCTGACCTGTCCAGAAACCACCAAAATGCGGTCTTTTTGCATCAATTCTTCATATTTTTCCAGTGCTTCACTGAACAGGGTCACATCGAGGCGACCGGAACGGTCGTCCAGGGTGAAGATCCCCATCTTGTTGCCACGCTTGGTTACCATGCTGCGGGCCGCGATCACCAGCCCCGCCGCCGTGGTCACGGTATCACGGGAGGTGGGATGCAGATCGCACAGGCGACCCGAGGTATAACGACGTAATTCGCTGCTGTACTGGTTGATGGGGTGACCGGTGAGATAGAGCCCGAGGGTCTCGCGCTCCCCTTCCAGCCACACCTTGTCAGGCCAGTGCGGCACGTTGGCAAAGGCCTTCTTGACGTCGTCAATCTCTTCGGTGAGCACGCCGAACATGTCGACCTGCCCCACCGCCTGCGCCTTGGCGTGCTGCTCGGCGGCACGCATCGCCTCCTCCAGCGTCGCCATCAGGGCGGCGCGGTGGGGGCCGAGCCGATCCATGGCGCCGGAGAGGATCAGCTTCTCCATCACCCGCTTGTTGAGCTTCTTGATATCGACCCGGTTGCAGAAGTCGAACAGATCGCGGAACGGACCGTCCTGATCCCGGGCGCTGAGGATAGCGTCGATAGGGCCTTCACCGACCCCTTTCACCGCCCCGATCCCGTAGACGATATGGCCATCTTCGTTGACCGAGAAGCGATAGCGGCCGGTGTTCACATCCGGCGGGATCACGGTGAGCCCCATCCGCTGGCACTCGTCCACCAGGGTCACTATCTTGTCGGTGTTGTCCATATCGGCGGTCATCACCGCCGCCATAAACTCGGCCGGGAAGTGGGTCTTGAGCCAGAGGGTCTGGTAGGAGACCAGCGCATAGGCGGCGGAGTGGGATTTGTTGAAGCCGTAGCCCGCAAATTTCTCCACCAGATCGAAGATCTTCATCGCCAGTTCGCCGTCGACGCCATTCTTGACGGCGCCCTCCTCGAAACCGGCCCGCTGCTTGGCCATCTCCTCGGGCTTTTTCTTGCCCATCGCCCGGCGCAGCATGTCCGCGCCACCCAGGGTATAACCCGCCAGGGTCTGGGCAATCTGCATCACCTGCTCCTGATAGAGGATGATGCCGTAGGTCGGTTCCAGAATCGGTTTCAGGCTCTCGTGCTGCCACTTCTCATCCGGATAGGAGATCGCTTCATTACCGTGTTTGCGGTCGATGAAGTTATCCACCATGCCTGACTGGAGCGGGCCCGGACGGAACAGGGCCACCAATGCGATCATGTCTTCGAAGCAGTCGGGGCGCAGCCGCTTGATGAGATCCTTCATGCCGCGGGATTCGAGCTGGAATACCGCTGTGGTCTCGTAGCGCTGGAGCAGGTCGAACGACTTCTTGTCATCGATAGGGATGGCGGCAATATCCACCGGCGGCTTGCCCTCTTTGGCAAGACGCGGGTTTATCATGCCGAGCGCCCAGTCGATGATGGTGAGCGTTCGCAGACCCAAGAAGTCGAACTTCACCAAACCCGCGTATTCCACGTCGTTCTTGTCGAACTGGGTGACCGGGTGATGGCCCTCATCATCGCAATAGAGCGGCGCAAAGTCGGTGATCTTGGTGGGTGCGATCACCACGCCACCGGCGTGTTTACCGGCGTTGCGCACTACCCCTTCTAGGCGGCGTGCCATGTCGATGAGGTCTTTGACCTCCTCATCCTGCTCGTAGAGCTCGGGCAGCTTGGGCTCGGCCTCGAATGCCTTGGCAAGCGTCATGCCCGGATCCGGCGGGATCAGCTTGGAGATGCGATCCACAAAGCCGTAAGCGTGGCCCAGCACCCGGCCTACGTCCCGCACCACCGCCTTGGCCGCCATGCTACCGAAGGTGATGATCTGGGAGACCGCATCCCGGCCGTACATGTCGGAGACGTGCTCAATCACCTCGTCGCGCCGGTCCATGCAGAAGTCGACGTCGAAGTCGGGCATGGATACCCGCTCGGGGTTCAGGAAACGTTCGAACAGCAGGTCAAATTCCAGCGGGTCGAGGTCAGTGATCTTGAGGGCGTAGGCCACCAGAGAGCCCGCCCCCGAGCCCCGGCCAGGGCCAACGGGAATGCCGTTGTCCTTGGACCACTGGATAAACTCCATCACGATGAGGAAGTAACCCGGGAAGCCCATCTGGTTAATCACTTTCAGCTCGATGTCGAGACGCTCGTCATACTCGGGACGACGCTCGGCCCGCACTTGCGGATCCGGGAACAGGAACTCGAGACGCTCCTCCAGACCCTCTTTCGATTTGGCCACCAGAAAATCTTCTGTGGTCATGTCGCCGGTCGGGAAGTTGGGCAGGAAGTACTCGCCAAGACGCACCGTCACGTTGCAGCGCTTGGCGATCTCCACCGTGTTTTCCAGCGCCTCGGGAATGTCGGCAAACAGCTCCGCCATCTCCTCCTGGCTGCGCAGGTACTGCTGGGGGCTGTAGCGACGGGGGCGGCGTTTGTCCATCAAGGTATAGCCATCGTGGATGGCAACCCGGATCTCGTGGGCGTCGAAGTCATCGGCGTTGAGGAACACCACCTCGTTGGTGGCGACCACAGGCAGCTCGAACTCGGTGGCGATGGCCACCGCCATGTGCAGGTAGACCTCTTCGTCGGGTCGACCGGTACGCAGCAGTTCGAGGTAGTAGGCATCGGGGAAATGGGTCTGATAGAAGGCGACACACTGCTCGGTCATCTGCCGGTTGCCCTTGAGCAGGAACTTGCCCACATCCCCCTCGCGCCCGCCGGAGAGCACGATCACCCCCTTGGCGTGTTCGGCGAGCCAGCTCTTGTCGATGACCGGCCGCCCCTGTACGTGGCCGCGCTGGTAACCGCGGGAAATAAGCAGGGTGATGTTCTGGTAGCCGTCGTTATCCATGGCCAGCAGGGTGAGACGGAACTGCTCGTCGCCGAGCTCATCGCTCTGCACCCAAAAGTCGGCACCGACAATGGGCTTGATCCCCTTGCCGTGGGCCGCGCCATAGAAGCGCACCAGGCCACACATGTTCATCTGATCGGTCAGCGCCAGCGCCGGCATGTTGTTGGCCGCCGCCGCCCCGACGATGGGGTTGATCTTCTGCAGGCCATCGACCATGGAGAAGTCGGAGTGGACTCGCAGGTGGATAAAACGGGGTTCAGCCATCGTCATCTCCTCTCACTGCTCAAACTAAATGGCATGGTCTACTCGATCCCCAGTGCGCGGCGCACCGGTTTGAAGCTCTTGCGATATTCGGGCAACGGGCCGCGCTCGGCCAGAATGGCGAGGTGCTCAGGCGTAGGGTAACCCTTGTGGCGGGCAAAGCCGTACTCGGGATGGCGGCTGTCCAGCTCGGTCATCTCGCCGTCGCGGGTCACCTTGGCGAGGATCGAAGCGGCACTGATGGCGGCCACCAGACTATCGCCCTTGACCACGGCGCGCGCTTCCATCGGCAATGCAGGGCAGCGGTTGCCATCAATAAAGACCAGCTCGGGGGTGACCTTCAACCCCGCCACGGCGCGCTGCATCGCCAGCATGGTGGCATGCAGGATGTTGAGCTCGTCGATCTCCTCCGGAGTGGCGCGACCGATGGCCCAGGCGAGCGCTTTCTCTTTGATCTCGTCAAACAGGGCCAGCCGCTTCTTCTCGGAGAGCTTCTTGGAGTCGTTGAGCCCCGCGATCGGATTGGCGGGATCGAGAATGACCGCAGCGGTGACCACGTCACCCACCAGCGGGCCACGGCCTACTTCGTCCACACCGGCAACCAGCTTGTCGTCAGGAATATCGATCATCATCTTGTAGCCTTGAATCAAAACAGGCCCCGTGGGGCCTGACAGGGGTCGACTGGCGCGGCATTACCGCTCGAAAACGAATGTACGGGTAGCGCGGCGCAATCGACGGTCCGAAATAGCGTTATCTGCCGAGCAGATCCGCCACCGCATCGGCGGCCTGCGAGTCGGCATTGCAGCGGATCAGCTGGTGCAGCTCGGTGAAGGTGTTGACCAGCGCACTGTTGTCGTGCTCGAAGTACTTGCTCACCTCTTCCACCAGATTCTCCGGGGTACACTCGTGCTGGATGAGTTCCGGCACCAGCATGCGACCGGCGAGCAGGTTGGGCAGAGAGACAAATTCGGTCTTTACCAGTCGCTGGGCCAGCCAATAGCTGAAGGGCTTGAGCTTGTAGCCCACCACCATCGGCTTTTTCACCAGCATGGCTTCGAGCGCCGCGGTGCCGGAGGCCAGCATCACCACGTCGGCGGCGATCATCGCCTCGCGGCCCTGCCCTTCCAGCAGCACCATGTCGAGACCCGGCGCTACCTCGGCCTTGATGGCCATAAACTGCTCGCGCCGTTTCTGGTTGACCAGCGGCACGATAAAGCCGAGATCCGGATAGCGCACCGTCAGGTGTTTACACGCTTCGAGAAACAGGGGGGACATAAAGCCCACTTCTGCGGTGCGGCTGCCCGGCAGCACCGCCAGCCAGCGGCGATTGGCATCGATACCGAGATTGCGACGCACGGCAGCCTGATCCGGCACCAATGGAATATCATCCGCCATGGTGTGACCGACAAAACGGCAAGGGGCGTCGAAGCGGTCGTAGAAGGCTTTCTCGAACGGCAGGAAGGCGAGCACCATGTCGGTAGCGGCCTTGATCTTGTGAATGCGGTTCTGGCGCCAGGCCCACACAGAGGGGCTGACATAGTGAACCGTCTTGATACCGGCGCGGCGCAGTTTCAGCTCCACCCCGATATTGAAATCCGGTGCATCCACGCCGATGAAGATATCGGGCGGATTGGCAATAAAGTGGCGCAGCAGTTCGCGACGAACCTTGAGAATACGCGGCAGACGCCCCAGCACCTCGGTGATCCCCATGACGGAGAGCTCTTCCATCTCGAACAGGGCCTTGACGCCGAGGGCCTGCATCCGCGGCCCTGCGATCCCTTCGAACTGCGCATCCGGGTAGCGGGCTTGCAGCTCGCGCACCAGACCGGCAGCCAGAATGTCGCCGGAGACCTCTCCGGCGACGATACCGATACGAACCGGATCAGGCACGGATGATCCCGCGCTCGTTATCTTTGAGGAAGTCCACATAGAGCTGGACGGCCGGTTCGACTTGCGCCATCTCGATCAGCACAGGCAGCACCTCTTCGATGGTCTTGCCGGAACGGAAGATCTCTTTGTAGGCACGCTTGACGGCAGAGATGGCCTCGGCGCTGAAACCGCGGCGACGCAGACCTTCGGAGTTGACCCCGAACGGCTTGGCGTAGTTGCCGGCGGCCATCACGTAGGGCGGCACGTCCTTGTTCAGGGCGGCGCAGCCACCGACGAAGGCGTGGGAACCGACGCGGCCGAACTGGTGAATGGCGGAGAGACCACCAAAGATCACGAAGTCACCGATCACCACGTGGCCCGCCAGGGTCGCGTTGTTGGCGAAGATGCAGTTGTCACCGATGATGCAGTCGTGGGCAACGTGAACGTTGACCATGAACAGGTTGCCGCTGCCCACCTTGGTCAGGGATTGATCCTGAATGGTGCCACGGTGGAAAGTGCAGTTCTCGCGAATGACGTTGTTGTCGCCAATCTCGAGGAAGGTGCGCTCACCGGCGTACTTCTTGTCCTGGCAATCCTCACCGATGGAGGTGTGCTGGAAGATCTTGTTGCCGCAACCAATCTTGGTCGGGCCCTTGATCACCACATGGGAACCTACCCAGGTGTTGTCACCGATTTCCACCTCGGCGCCGATGACAGAAAAGGGGCCGATTTCAACCCCTTTACCGATCACGGCAGACTCATGGACGATGGCAGTATCGTGAATGATGGCAGTCTGGTCGATCACGTGTGTTAAACCTCGCGTTTGGCGCACATCAGCTCGGCGGTACAGACCACTTCACCGTCGACGGTGGCGACACCGGTGAACTTGGCAATACCGCGACGCTCTTTCAGGAACTCCACGTCGAGCACCAGTTGGTCACCGGGGCCGACCGGACGCTTGAAGCGAGCGTTGTCGATTGAGGCAAAATAGTAGAGTTCGTTGGGAGACGGCTTGCCCACCATGGTAAAGGCCAGGATACCGGTGGCCTGTGCCATCGCTTCCAGGATCAGTACGCCCGGGAACACCGGCTTGGCCGGGAAGTGCCCCTGGAAGATCGGCTCGTTGAACGAGACGTTCTTGATGGCGCGCAGGGTTTTGCGCTCATCGCTGATCTCGTAGTCGTCTACACGATCCACCATCAGAAACGGATAACGGTGGGGCAGCAGATCCATGATTTCCTGGATACCCAGGCTCTTCTTTTCAGTAGTCAAAACAGTACCCTATACCAATCGTGATTATTCTTGATCCAGCTTCTTCTCAAGCTTGCTTAACCGCTTGTGCATCTCTTCGATACGCATCACCCGGGCGGCGGTCTTGCGCCACTCTTTATTGGTTTGCAGAGGAATGCCGGAAGAGTAGACACCGGGCTCGGTAATGGGTCGCATCACCATGGCCATACCGGTAACGGTGGCCTGGTCGCAGATCTCCATATGCCCGTTAAAGACGGAAGCGCCGCCAATGATACAGTATTTGCCGACCTTGAGACTACCAGCCATCACGGTAGAGCCCGCCACGGCGGTGCCGTAACCGATTTCCACGTTGTGGGCGATCTGGCACTGGTTGTCGATGATGACGTTGTCTGCGATGCGGGTATCTTCCAGCGCACCGCGGTCAATGGTGGTACAGGCACCGATCTCGACCCGGTTGCCAATGGTCACACCGCCGAGCTGGGGGATCTTGATCCACTCGCCACGCTCGTTGGCATAACCGAAACCATCGGCCCCGATCACTGTGCCGGATTGAACCAGACAGTCGGTGCCCATGGTCACATTGTGATAGAGGGTGACGTTGGCCCACAGCCGGGAGCGGGCTCCCAGCCGGGTATTTTTGCCAACAAAACAGCCCGGGCCAATGCGTACATCGTCACCCAGCACGACGCCGGATTCGATCACTGCATTGGCGCCGATAGCCACTCTCTCGCCCAGTTGCACGTCAGCCGCGATAACGGCGCTCGGATGAATATCCGTGGCCGGCTGCGGGGTGGTGTCCAGCAGTTGGGCTACCCGGGCAAAGCCCACATAGGGATCTTTGAGCACCAGGGCATTGGTGGGACAAAATGGCAGATCCGCTTCGGTAATGAGCACGGCGGTCGCCTTGCTCTGCTCCAGATAGTGCCGGTACTTTTTGTTGGACAGGAAGGTGATATCCCCCTCCCCGGCCTTTTCCAGTGTCGCTACCTTGCGGATTTCCAGGGTTCCGTCGCCATGGACCTGGGCCCCCAATTGCTGGGCCAGCTGTGCGAGAGTGAATGCCATCAATTAGTTGCTCTTGCTTACCTGAGAAATAACCTGGCCGGAGATGTCCAGCTTGCTGGCGGCATACGGGGCGGCATTGCGCTCCAGCACCAGATCGTAACCATTGCTCTTGGCGATGGAATCGATGGCAGCCTGCACCTTGGTCAGGATCTTGTTGCGCTCTTCGGACTGACGGCGGCCGTTGTCCTGCTCAAAGGCTTGACGCTTCTGGTTGAAATCCATCTGCAGCTTGGCCAGCTTCTCCTGGTTCTGCTTCTTCTGCTCGGCGCTCATGAAGGCTTCATCCTTGCGGAACTTCTCGACCAGCTTCTGGCCTTCCTGTTCCAGCTTCTGCAGCTCACGCATGCGCGGCTCGAATTCACCTTTCAGTTTGGCTGCAACGGCTTCACGCTGGGGCAGCTTTTGGAATACTTCACCCATATCAACCACGGCGATCTTGGTCTCAGCGAAGGCAGAACCCATGCCGGCAGCCATCAGTGCAAAGCTCAAACCAGCTACTTTCAACGCTTTATTCACACTTACTCCTTGTTCCCTCATGGCGAGGGCTACCTGATTTACCCGATTATGCAAGCGGCGTTAGGACCGTCTTGTTACCTGGTGAGGCACGCATACCGCGCGTCCCATCATTGAAGACCCCCACCGCATGGGTGGGGGCGAAACTCTGCTTAGAAAGTACGACCGATGTTGAAGGAGAAGACTTCGGTGCGATCCCCTTCGTATTTCTTGATCGGCTTGGCCAGGGCGAATACCAGCGGGCCCATCGGCGAGAGCCACTGCAGGGAGACACCGGCAGAGACCCGGATATTGCCCGGGTTGGAGTAGTCCTGGCTCAGATAGTTGCAATCAGAACCGGCGGCGCAAGGATATGCTCCGTTGGCAAAATCGGTGCTCCAGACGGTACCTGCGTCCATAAAGACGGTGGAACGGATCTGCGGACGATAAGTCTCGGAGACGAACGGGGTCGGGAAGACCAGCTCCAGTGAGGCAACGGCCAGAGCGTTACCGCCCACCGAGGTGTCGGAACCTTCATAACTGCCGGTCTCACAAGGTTGACTGCCAGTACAAGTGCCAGTACCTGGTTTGTTGTAGGTCTTGTAGATCGCCTTGGGACCAATGGTATTGCTCTTGAAGCCACGTACCGTATCGAAACCACCGGCATAGTAGTTCTCGAAGAACGGCAGCATGGAGTCGTCGCCATAGCCGTTACCGTAGGAGACACGACCCTTGCCGATCATTACCCAGCTATGATCCGCATCGAGCGGGAAGTAGTGGGCATCCTCGGCCGAGAGCTTGTAGTACTGCAGTTCCATGCCCGGTACGGTCACCTTGGCGTTAATACGCTGACGATCGCCAGAAGTCGGGAACATCCCCTTGTTCAGGGTTGAGCGGGTCCAGCCAGCGGTGACATCGACGGTCACGAAATCGAGGTTGGAACCATCCTGTGAGTAAGCATTCCAGAACTGATCCATCTGTACCGACTGGCGGTTATCATTCCACTGATCCCAGCAGTAGGTATTGCCATCAGTATCCGGATTGTCCTTCAGACACTCCTGATAGTTCTGGGCATTGAATGACGGACGGCTCAGCTTGGTGCTCTCGATACCGGTACTGAAGTCGAGACGGTTGAACTCGTTGACCGGGAAGCCGCTGGAGAGACGGAAACCGATGGTTTCGTTCTCGTAATCAACGATATCGGCATCATCGGCGCGGAACTGGTTGTAGTAGACCCGACCACCCAGGCTGACACCATCCACGGTGAAGTAGGGGTCGTTATAGCTCAGGTCAACGTTCTTGGAGTAGTCGTTGGTGCTGGCGTTGATGGAGACCTTTTTACCGGTACCCATAAAGTTGTCCTGGGAGATCCCCGCCTGCAGGCTCAGACCCGATTCGGTACCGTAACCGATACCGGCGTTGATGGAGCCCGCTGGCTGCTCCTTGACCTTGAAGTCGAGGTCAACCAGGTCATCATTGCCCGGCACTCGCTTGGTATCCACTTCGACGCTCTCGAAGTAGCCAAGGCGGTTGAGACGGCTCTTGGACTGCTCGATGTTGTCGGAGGAGAGCCAGGTACCTTCCATCTGACGCATCTCGCGACGCAGTACCTGATCTTCGGTGGTGGCGTTACCGTTGAAGTTGATGTTGCGCACATAGACACGGGGGCCCGGTTCCACGTTAACGATCAGCTCCACTTCCTTGGTCTTGTCATTGACCTGCGGGAAAGTGACCACTTTCGGATAGGCGTAGCCGTAACGGCCGAGGAACTTGGAGAGCACCTCTTCGGTATGGGTCACCTGGCTGGCGGAGTAGGTGCTGCCGGCAGCGATCGGGATCAACCCCTTCATCTCGCCACCGCGATCGATCAGGTCCCCCTTGAGCTGGACACCGGAGACCTTGTACTGATCCCCTTCCTTGATGTTGAGGGTGACATAGACGCCCTTCTTGTCGGGGGTCATGGAGACCTGGGTAGACTCCTGCTGGAAGCGGATATAGCCGCGGTCCATGTAGTAGGAGCGCAGGGTCTCGATATCACCGGCCAGTTTCTGCTTCTGATAGCGCTGATCGGCGGTGAAGTTCCACCAGGGCACTTCGTCGCGCAGGGAGAGCTGGGCAATCAGCTTCTCTTCAGGGAAGACGCTGTTGCCGACGATGTTGATCTGCTGGATCTTGGCCGCTTCCCCTTCCACGAAGGTGAACTTGAGGTCGACCCGGTTGCGCGGCAACGGGGTGACGATGGCCTTGACCTTGGCGGAGTATTTACCCACGCCATAGTAGAAATCTTCCAGCCCCTTCTCGAGGGAGGTGAGCACGGTGCGATCCAGCGGATCACCCACACGAATACCTGAGGACTCCAGACTCTGGGTCAGTTGCTCCTCTTTGATATCCTTGTTGCCGGCAAACTCGATGCTGGAGATGGTCGGACGCTCCTTGACCATCACCTGCAGCACCTGGCCGTCACGGTAAACCTTCACATCCTCGAAATTACCCGAGGCATAGAGCTTTTTGATGGCGCTGGCCAGAGCCACAGAATCGACGGTATCACCGACCCGGATCGGCAGGTTCAACAGTGCGGCACCCAGGGTCGCCCGTTGCAGACCTTCGACCTGGATATCTTGCACCACAAAAGAGGCAGGGGCCGCCTGGGCCAGGAAACTGGCACCCAGCAGGCAACTCAACACCAATGCTTTTTTAACAGCCATTTTGTTCTTATGTGTCCTTGTTGATGCTCTGGCCTCAAAGGCGAGCGAAATCGTTAAACAGCGCAGTGCCCATCAATAACATCAGAATGGCGGCGCCGATCCTGAAACCCACTTCCTGTATTTTCTCTGATACCGGCTTGCCGGTGACCGCTTCGATCAGGAAATAGACCAGATGGCCACCATCGAGCACCGGCAGGGGGAACAGATTGATAATTCCCAGGTTGACGCTGATCAGCGCCAGAAAACTCAAGAAATAGACCAGACCATAGTCGGCACTGCTGCCGGCGCCCTTGGCAATGGAGATGGGGCCGCTCAGGTTGTCCAGCGACACGATGCCACCGATCAACTTGCCAATCATGTCAAAGGTGAGCGTGATCAGGCTCCAGGTTTTGTCCGCGCCATGCCACAGCGCCTGCAAAGGCCCATACTGTAACAGAATTCGATATTCATCCGGTAATGGAACCAGTTGCGGCGAGAGACCGACGAATCCTACCAGCTTGCCCTGCACCTTGCGGCTATCCGGGGTCAGGGTCACGTTGAGATCACTGTTGTTGCGCTCAACCACCACTTGCAGGGGTTCGCCCGGAGCCTGCTGCACCAGCTCGACAAACTGCGCCCACGCGGTAATAGGCTGATCGCCGACCTGTTTGATACGGTCACCAACCTGCAGCCCCGCCTTTTCACTGGCACTCTTGGCCACCACGGCAGCCACGACGGGCAGCACTTTGCCACTCAGGGGGACGATCCCCAAGCTGCCGATGGGCGACTCTTTATCCGGATCGAAGGTCCAGCCGGTCAGCGACAAGGTTTTATCGGTGGCATAGCTGGTATTGGGTGCCTGCACCTTGAGAGTCACTGCATCATCACCCAGATGACTGATAAGAGCGTAGGTGACGCTCTCCCAGTCACCGGTCTGCTCATCGCCGACCCCGACAATCTCCATCCCCGGCAGCACACCCGCCTCGGCAACGATGGATGCCGGACGCACTTCACCGATCACCGGCTTGACGCTCGGTACCCCGATGATAAACATCAGCCAGAGGGCAAACAGGGCAAAGACGAAGTTGGCCATGGGACCTGCGGCAACAATCGCCATCCGCGCCCAGACACTCTTGTGGTTGAAGGCATACTGCTCGTCACCGGGCTTGAGTTCATCGACCCGGCCATCGAGCATCTTGACGTAACCACCGAGCGGGATCAGCGCCAGCACATATTCGGTACCATCTTTACCCATCCGGCGCCAGATCGCCTTGCCAAAACCGATAGAGAAGCGCTCAACCTTGACGCCACAACGACGGGCCACCCAGAAGTGACCAAACTCGTGCACCGCAACCAGCAGGCCCAGCGCAACAACAAAGGCACCGATATTCCACAACACACCGCCCATCAGCCAAGCTCCTCAATCAAAGTGTGAGCACGGGCTCTTGCCGCACCGTCCAGGGCAAACAGATCATCGAGCGAGCCGACTGCGCTGCTCTCCAGCGCCAGCATCACTGACTCGTTGATCCGGGCAATATCCATAAAACCGATGCGCCCGGCCAGGAAGGCGGCAACTGCCTCCTCGTTGGCAGCATTGAGCGCAGTGGTCGCCGCTTGTCCCTTCTGGCAGGCATTGATGGCCAGCGCCAGACAGGGGTAACGATCATAATCAGGCCGGATAAAGCTGAACTCTCCGACACTGAAGAAATCCAAAGGTTCCACACTGGAGGGGATGCGATTGGGATAAGCCAGCGCATGGGCGATGGGGGTACACATATCCGGATTGCCAAGCTGGGCCAGCACGGAGCCATCCTTGTACTGCACCATGGAGTGGATCACCGACTGCGGATGGATCACCACCTGGATCTGCTCGGGCGCCGCATTGAACAGCCAGCGCGCCTCGATGTACTCCAGCCCTTTGTTGATCATGGTGGCGGAGTCGACCGAAATCTTGGCCCCCATCGACCAGTTGGGATGAGCGATGGCCTGCGCCGGCGTCACCTTCGCCAGCTCGCTGATCTCGGTGTAACGGAACGGACCGCCGGAACCGGTCAGCAAAATCTTGCTGATCCCCGCCGCCGCCAGATCGCAAAAACCGAGCTGGCGCTGCACGGCAGTCGGCAGACACTGGAAGATGGCATTGTGTTCGCTGTCGATGGGCAGCAGCTCGGCGCCATGTTCGCGCACGGCGTCCATGAAGAAAGCACCGGACATCACCAGCGCCTCTTTGTTGGCCAGCAAAATACGCTTGCCGGCACGTACCGCGGCCATGGTCGGGGCCAGTCCGGCCGCCCCCACAATGGCGGCCATCACGCTATGGGCGTCGGGGTGAGCGGCAACCTCGCAAAGGGCTGCTGCACCAGACATGACCCGGGTAGCACTGCCGTGCGCTTTCAGACGGGCAGCCAGTTCACGGGCGGCATCCTCATCGACCATCACGGCAAAACGGGGGGAGAATTCGAGGCAGTCCCGCAACATGGCATCCACGTTGCGGGCGGCGGTCAACGCCAACACTTGCCAACTGCCCGGGTTATGGCGCAGCACTTTCAAGGTACTCTGACCAATGGAGCCGGAGGCTCCCAGAATAACCAGTGACTTGTGCATCAAAACTCCTGACTGAGTAGCAGATAACTGAGCAGAAACACCGGCAGGGCGGCGGTCAGGCTGTCGATCCGGTCGAGAATGCCGCCATGACCCGGCAACAGGGTGCCGGAGTCCTTGATGCCCGCCTCGCGCTTGAACATGCTCTCGGTCAGATCGCCGAGAACGGAGGCTAGCACCGCCAGCAGAGAGCAAAACAGCACGGTGATCATCTTGGCAGGAACAAATCCCATCGACCAGGTAACGCCGATGGCCAGCAGGCTGGCGGTAAAGAGGCCGCCACACATTCCTTCGATGGTTTTGCCCGGACTCACAGCCGGTGCCAGCTTGTGCTTACCGAACGCCTTGCCGAAAAAATACGCGCCAGAATCTGCCGCCCAGACCAGTCCCATCACGAACAACAGGATCCAGGCTCCCATCATGGGGTCATGGTAAAAGTTGTAACCACGGATGGCGACCAGTGACCAGAAGAAGGGAACCAGGGTCACCAGACCAAACAGCGACTTGAGCCAGATAGACTCTTTCCACAGCTTGGCGCTTTGGGGATAGCGCAGCACCAGCAGCAGACCCAGCAACCACCAGCTTACCGCCGTCCAGAGCACACCCATCACGAGAGGGTGCAGGTGGGGCGTCCAGAGTTGCTCCACCGGCAGCCAAAAGAGGCTGGCACCGAGCAACAGACAAAATACGATGGGCAACCATTGCTGCGGAGCAGCAGAGACAAACCCGCTCCATTCGCGACTGGCCAACAAAAACACCAGCGCAGCCAACAGGGAAAAAAATTTCAATGGCAGAAAGAAGAGCGCCCCCAACACCAGGGGGATCAACATCAAAGCAGTAATAATTCGTTGTTTTAGCAAAAGAAACCTCTCTCTTGGGAGCGGGGTTTAGCCGGTCTGCTGCTCGGCGATCAATTCCCGTATCTGTTCACCCGTGCAACCGAAGCGACGCTCGCGGGCAACGAAAGAGGCGACCGCCTCACTGAACTCGGCCTCGTTGAAATCGGGCCACAATACCGGGGTAAAATAGAGCTCGGCATAGGCGAGCTGCCATAACACAAAGTTGCTGATGCGATGATCGCCACCAGTACGGATCAACAGGTCCACGGGTGGCAGATCGGCCATGCAAACCTCACGGGTCAACATGGATTCATCAATGTCGTCAGCGGCCAGTTCACCGGCCGCCACTGCTTTAGCCAGCTTGCGGGCCGCCTGGGCGATATCCCACTGGCCGCCATAATTGGCCGCAATGTTCAGGGTCAACCCCTTGTTATTGGCGGTCAAGGCTTCCGCCTTGGCGATTTTGGCCTGCAACCGCTCACTAAAGCGAGCAGTATCGCCAATCACCTTGAGCCGGATCCCGTTGTTGTGCAGTTTCTGCACCTCACGACCCAGCACTGTGATGAACAGTTCCATCAAGGCACTGACTTCCCCTTCCGGGCGGCGCCAGTTCTCGCTGGAGAATGCAAACAGGGTCAATGCCTCGATCTTGGCACGCGCAGCAAAGGTAACGGCCTCGCGCACTGACTTGACGCCCGCCTTGTGGCCATAAACCCGCATCTTGCCTCGGTTCTGGGCCCAGCGACCGTTACCATCCATGATGATGGCGACGTGACGGGGTAAAGACGAGTTGGCACAATCACCCAACGCAGCCAAAAGCGACATGTAATTCTCCCACAAAGACAAAAGCGCCGTGCAGGGGCACTACACGGCGCTCGTAATATACCTTTCAGACGGTTAGATTTCCATTAGCTCCTTCTCCTTTACGGCAAGGGCCTCATCGACCAGCTTGATGTAGGAGTCGGTCAGTTTCTGGATCTCTTCCTGAGCGCGACGGTCGTCGTCTTCGGAGATCTCTTTGTCCTTCAGCAGCGCTTTCAGATCAGCGTTGGCGTCACGACGGATGTTGCGCACGGCAACACGAGCGTTTTCCGCTTCGGCACGGACGATCTTGGTCAGGTCACGACGACGCTCTTCGGTCAGCGGCGGCAGCGGCACACGCAAGGTCTGGCCATTGCTGGACGGGTTCAGGCCTAGATCGGAGGTCAGGATCGCCTTCTCTACCGCCTGGATCATAGAGCGGTCAAAAATGGAGATGGAGAGGGTGCGAGCATCTTCTGCCACGACGTTGGCCAACTGTTTCAGCGGAGTGGCAGCACCGTAATACTCAACCTGGATGCCGTCGAGCAGGCTCGGATGAGCGCGGCCGGTACGGATCTTGGACATTTGAGTCTTGAGCGCTTCTACGCTCTTGCCCATACGGTCCTTGGCGTCGTTTTTAATCTCGTTGATCACAGTGGTTTTCCTTTTGGCGAACGAGCCGCTACACGGCCCGTGTCTATCTTATTTACTGACGTGATGGATAGGATAAGAGCGCCAGGTGGCTCACTTTTATCTTATTTACCAACGTGGTGGATCAGAGTGCCTTCCGGTTCACCCATGACAACCCGGCGCAGGGCACCCGGTTTGTTCATGTTGAACACGCGGATCGGCAGATCATGGTCACGTGCCAGGGTAAAGGCAGCAAGATCCATCACCTTGAGCTCTTTTTCAAGAACTTCATCATAACTCAGTTCATGATACAGTACGGCATCCGGATTCTTGACCGGATCTTCGTTGTATACACCATCAACCTTGGTGGCTTTGAGTACCACGTCAGCTTCGATCTCGATCCCGCGCAGGCAAGCCGCAGAATCGGTAGTGAAGAAGGGGTTGCCGGTACCGGCAGAGAAGATAACGACTTTGCCAGCACGCAGCTGGCTGATTGCCTCGGCCCAGCTGTAGGAGTCACAGACGCCTTGCAGGGAGATGGCAGACATCAGACGGGCATTCACATAAGCACGATGCAGGGCATCACGCATGGCCAGACCGTTCATCACGGTTGCCAGCATACCCATGTGGTCGCCCACCACGCGGTTCATGCCCGCTTTGGCAAGACCGGCACCACGGAACAGGTTGCCGCCACCGATGACCAGACCGACCTGAACACCCAACTCAACCAGTTCTTTGATCTCTTGGGCCATCCGCTCCAGCACCGCCGGATCAATGCCGAAACCCTCGGATCCTTGCAGGGCTTCACCACTCAACTTCAGAAGAACACGTCTGTATGCAGGTTTGGGATTGGTACTCATGTCACTGATTCCTGGTCATATAAAGACCGCGACATAAGTCGCGGTCTGGGGAAACGGAAAAACCGGTTCGATTAGGCCTTTTGAGCGGCCGCGATTTGGGCTGCAACTTCAGCAGCGAAATCGGTCTCTTGCTTCTCGATGCCTTCGCCCACTTCGAAACGGGTGAAGGAGACAACGTCAGCGCCTTCTTTCTTCAGCAGCTCGGCAACGGTCATGGAAGGATCTTTCACGAACGGTTGACCAGTCAGGGAAACCTCACCGGTGAACTTCTTCATACGGCCTTCAACCATCTTCTCGGCGATCTCTTTCGGCTTGCCGGAGTTGATGGCGATGTCGATCTGGATTTCGCGCTCTTTGGCAACGACTTCAGCAGACACGTCTTCAGGCTTGACGAATTGCGGGCTGTTGGCAGCAACGTGCATGGCCAGATCTTTGGCCAGCTCGGCAGAACCACCGGTCAGCTTGGTGATAACACCAATGCGGGAACCGTGAACGTAGGTACCCAGGTTGTCACCTTCAACCAGCATCACGCGACGCAGGTTCATGTTCTCACCGATCTTGGCGATCAGGTTGGTGATGGTCAGCTCGACGGATTCGCCGTTACCGAAGTCAGCGGCTTTCAGCGCGTCAACGTCAGCAATTTTCTGGGTCGCAGCGATGTCAGCGATCTTCTGGCCCATTGCCATGAAGCTGGCATCTTTGGCGACGAAGTCGGTTTCGCTGTTCAGCTCAATCATGACGGCAACGTTGCCTTCGGTGCGAGCAAAGATAACGCCTTCAGCGGCGATACGGCCAGCTTTCTTGGCGGCTTTGGCCTGACCGGATTTGCGCATGTTCTCAATTGCCAGCTCGATATCACCAGCAGCTTCTTCCAGTGCTTTTTTGCAATCCATCATGCCAGCGGCAGTGCGCTCGCGCAGTTCTTTTACCAGGGCGGCAGTAACGTTAGCCATGTCCAGTATCCTCGGTCTTGAATTGACAAGAAACAGGGGCCACAAGGGCCCCTGCTAACCAATTACATCAGCTTGGTTAATAAGGGCTTTACAGTCCTTATCAATTACTCAGCTTCAACGAAGCCATCTTGTTCGGCTTGAACAACGATGTCCTGAGCGCGAGCTTCCAGTACGGTGTCAGCAGCAGCATTCAGGTACAGCTGTACGGCACGGATAGCGTCGTCGTTACCCGGGATGACATAGTCAACGCCGTCCGGGTTGGAGTTGGTATCAACGATGGAAACTACCGGGATACCCAGGTTATTGGCTTCTTTGATAGCGATGTGCTCGTGGTCGGCATCAACAACGAACAGAACGTCAGGCAGGCCGCCCATGTTCTTGATACCACCCAGGCTCTTCTCCAGCTTTTCCATTTCGCGAGTACGCATCAGCGCCTCTTTCTTGGTCAGCTTGTCGAAGGTACCGTCCTGGCTCTGGGTTTCCAGATCTTTCAGGCGCTTGATAGACTGACGAACGGTTTTCCAGTTGGTCAGCATACCGCCCAGCCAGCGGTGGTTTACATAGAACTGGTCGCAACGCTCAGCGGCTTCTTTTACGGCTTCAGACGCGGCACGCTTGGTACCAACGAACAGTACCTTGCCTTTCTTGGCAGCTACGGAGCTGATGAAGTTCATGGCATCGTCAAACATCGGAACGGTTTTTTCCAGGTTGATGATGTGAACTTTGCTGCGAGCACCGAAGATGTAGGATTTCATTTTCGGGTTCCAGTAACGAGTCTGGTGACCGAAGTGAACGCCGGCTTGCAGCATGTCGCGCATAGAAACTTTAGCCATTTTATACCTCTGTATTGGGGTTAGGCCTCCACACATCCCATATAACCGACCCGTTAAGGCACCCCGGCATATGTGTCGATGTGTGTGTGTTGTTTAAGTAAGGGTGATGAAATCGGGACGCAAGTTCCCCATTCCGGCGCGCTTTATACCATAACTTTGTTCAGGACACCACCGGCCGACACCCTAAACAGGTGTAAATATGGATCCCGCCAGAGGATGCTGCGATGCCGATTTGACGTTGTGATGACAATCACACTGGAAGTACGCGGGGGTTGCGGATAAAATTTTGCCCTGATTGCAAACGCATCTATTTTTCATTACCTGTCCTGTCAGCCCTCGCAGGCCCAGCGGCAGGCCGCAAGAGAGATCCCATGTCCATTAAAATCAAGACACCGGAAGAGATTGAAAAGATGCGCGTTGCCGGCCAATTGGCCGCCGATGTGCTGGTCATGATTGCGCCCCATGTCAAAGCTGGCGTCACCACTGACGAACTGAACACCCTCTGCCACGACTATATTGTCGACGTACAACAGGCGGTTCCAGCTCCGCTCAACTACCATGGCTTCCCCAAATCCATCTGCACCTCGGTGAACGATGTGATCTGCCACGGTATCCCGAATCACAAGAAGCTGCGCGATGGCGACATCATCAACCTGGATATCACCGTCATCAAGGATGGCTACCACGGTGATACCTCGGCCATGTTCATCGTGGGCGAGACCACCCCGCTGCGCCGCCAGCTCTGCAAGGTTGCGCAAGAGAGCCTCTACGCCGCCATCAAGAAGGTGCGTCCGGGTGCCTGCATCACCGAGATTGGCGCTGTTATTCAGCCCATCGTCGAGAAGGCCGGATTCTCCGTAGTGCGTGACTACTGCGGCCACGGCATCGGTGCCGAGTTCCACGAAGAGCCACAGATCCTCCACTATCGCAACAGCGGCAAGCTGGAGCTGAAAGCGGGCATGTGCTTCACCATCGAGCCCATGGTCAACAGCAAGAAGTATCACTGCAAGGTCAATCCGAAGGATGGCTGGACCGTGACCACCAAGGATGGCGGCGACTCCGCCCAGTGGGAACACACCCTGCTGGTGACCGATGATGGCTGCGAGGTGCTCACCCTGCGCCCCGATGACACTATCGACCGCTTCATCAAACACAGCTAACATCGAACCCCGGCCCTGAACTTCCAAAGCGCCGGGGTTTTTACTTCTGTTTCAGCCGTTTGCCTGCCACTTGCGTGTGAGATGCCATGGACGCCAGCCTGCTTTCCCCTCATTTGTTACCCGATGACCAGCTCACTCGCGACAACTGCAAAGAGTACCTGAGCCGCTTTCTCGGCTGGCTACACGCCCGTTTTGATGCCGGCGACAACATCATCGAGCTGGTCGCCACCCGCTCCGAGTATATGGATCAGCTGCTCTGCCGCCTGTGGCAGAAGTTCGGCTTCGACAAGAGCGACCTCACCCTGATCGCGGTGGGGGGGTATGGTCGCGGCGAGCTGCACCCCCACTCCGATATCGACCTGCTGATCCTCTATGACGGCGACGAGCTGGACGAGGTGCTGGGGCTGCGGATCGGCGAGTTCATCACCTTGCTGTGGGATCTCAAGCTGGAGGTGGGTCAGGCGGTGCGCAACGTGGCGGAGTGTCTCGAGCAGGGGCGTGCCGATATTACGGTCGCCACCAACCTCATCGAGGCCCGCTACATCACAGGTCGCCAGGAGGGATTCCAGCAGCTCAAAGAGGCCACCGGCCCCCAGCACTTCTGGCCGAGCGAAGCCTTCTTTCGCGCCAAGCGCCAGGAGCAGGCGGAGCGTCATCAGCAGTTTCTCGGCACCGCCTACAAGCTGGAGCCGGATCTCAAGAGCAATCCGGGCGGCCTGCGTGACATTCAAACCCTCGCCTGGGTCGCCCGCCGCCACTTTGGCGCCACCACCTTGTTCGAGATGACCAGCCACGGCTTTCTCAATCGCGCCGAGTATCGTGAGCTGCTCGACTGCCAGAATTTTCTCTGGAAGGTGCGTTTCGCCCTGCACATGGCCATCAATAAGGGGGATAACCGCCTGCTGTTCGATCGCCAGCGCACCGTGGCCCAGATGTTGGGTTTCGAGGGGGAAGGCAACACTCCGGTCGAGCAGATGATGAAGCGCTTCTACCAGACGGTACGGCGGGTCTCCGAGCTCAACGAGATGCTGCTGCAGCTGTTTGACGAGGCGATCCTCGGCAACACCGCCATGGATGTGCGCCGCCTCTCCGACGAGTTCCAGTTCCGTGGCCGCCTCATCGATGCGGTGGATGCGGAGCTGTTTAGCCGTGAACCGGCCGCTATCCTGCGCCTCTTCTATCAGATGGCCCAGCATCCCGAGATTGCAGGTATCCACTCGGCCACCTTGCGCCAACTGCGCGAGGCGCGCCGCAAACTCAACTGCTGGTTGCAAGACTTGCCCGACTGCCGTCGCCTGTTTATGGCGCTGCTGCGCCACCCCAACGGCATCGGCCTGCCGCTCACCTTGATGCACAAATACGGCATCCTCGCCGCCTATCTGCCCCAGTGGAACCTCATCGTCGGCCAGATGCAGTTCGACATGTTCCACGCCTACACCGTAGATGAGCACACCCACCGGCTGCTCAAGAACATTCATCAGTTTCCCAATCCGGCCAGTCGCCAGAGCCACCCGCTCTGCCACGAGGTCTTCACCCGGCTGCGCAAACCGGAGCTGCTCAGCATCGCCGCCCTGTTCCACGATATCGCCAAGGGGCGGCGTGGCGATCACTCGGAGCTCGGCGCTGTCGATGCGCTGGAGTTCTGCCTGCTGCACGGTCTGGATCGCTACGAGAGTCGACTGGTCGCCTGGCTGGTACGCCACCATCTGCTGATGTCGGTCACCGCCCAGCGCCGCGACATCTATGACTCCGACGTGGTCACCGATTTTGCCCAGAAGGTGCGCGACGAGCAGCATCTCGACCTGCTCTACTGCCTCACAGTGGCCGATATCTGCGCCACCAACGATACCCTGTGGAACGACTGGAAGGGCACCCTGCTGCGGGAGCTCTACTTCGCCACCCAGAAGGCGCTGCGCCAGGGGCTGGAGAACCCGCCCGACATGCGGCTGCGCATTCGCGAAAACCAGCGTCAGGCCAAGCAACTGCTGGCGCAACGGGATGTATCGGAAGAGGCAATCAACCAGCTCTGGGCCGATTTCAAGGCCGACTACTTCCTGCGTCACAGCCCGGAACAGATCGCCTGGCACTGCCGCCATATCATCGAGCATGGCGACAATCCGGCACCGCTGGTGATCATCGGCAAACACCCGACCCGCGGTGGCAGCGAGGTATTTATCTACTGCCGCGATACCCCGAATCTGTTTGCCACCGTCGCCTCGGCACTGGATCAGAAGAACCTCAACATCCACGACGCCCAGATCATGAACTCGCGCAGTAACTATGTGCTCGATACCTTCGTGGTGCTGGAGCCAAACGGCGAGCCCATCAGCCCCAACCGCACCGCCACCATCAAGAAAGCGCTGGAGAAGGCGCTGCAGGAGCCGGGCAAGCTGGTGTTGCGCAACAAGCCGTTGTCACGGCGCCACCGCCAGTTCAGCGTGCCGACCCGGGTGGTCTTCCTGCCCCGCTCTTCGCCCACTAAAGGGGAGAGCCGTCACACCCTGATGGAGCTGACTGCCCTCGATACCCCCGGCCTGCTGGCACGGATCGGTGCCGTTTTCCAGCAGTGCGGCCTGTCGCTGCACGCCGCCAAAATTGCCACTTTCGGTGAGAGGGTCGAGGACTTTTTCAGCCTGACCAGCCTCGATGGCGAACCATTGACCGCCGAGCAGCAACAGCAGCTGGAAGAGCGACTGGTACACCAACTCAACCCCCAGCAGTCGGTACAGGATTAAGCGAAAAGTGATTCGAAAGAGGCTGGTTGTCGGGCGTTTTTTGCCATGCCAAACAACTGGTTGGCGCACACCGGATGAAGAAATGGCCACTAGCCGGAAGAATTCCGGTCAACCCCTTAAAAACAGTCGGAAAAGTGTGATACAACAAACAGAATTTTTTAAAGGAAACCTGTCATGACCGAGTTGCAACAGATCATTGAAGCGGCCTTCGAGCGCCGCGACACCATTACTCCGGGCTCCGTGGATAGCGCCACCAAGTCCGCCATCCTGCAAGCCATCGACCTGCTGGACTCTGGCAAGGCACGGGTTGCCGAGAAGATCGCCGGTGAGTGGGTTGTCCATCAGTGGTTGAAGAAAGCGGTACTGCTCTACTTCCGCATCAACGACAACGGCATCATCAAGGGCGACGATGCCCAGTACTACGACAAGGTTCCCCTCAAGTTCTCCAACTACACCGAAGAGCAGTTCAAGGCTGCCGGTGTACGCGTGGTACCGCCGGCGACCGCTCGCAAAGGCTCCTTTATCGCCCCCAATACCGTGCTGATGCCCTCCTACGTCAACATCGGCGCCTTCGTTGACGAAGGTACCATGGTCGATACCTGGGCCACTGTCGGCTCTTGCGCCCAGATTGGTAAGAACGTCCACCTCTCCGGCGGCGTCGGCATTGGTGGCGTACTGGAGCCACTGCAGGCCAACCCGACCATCATCGAAGACAACTGCTTTATCGGTGCCCGATCCGAAGTGGTTGAAGGGGTGATCGTCGAGGAAGGTTCCGTCATCTCCATGGGCGTCTTTATCGGTCAGTCCACCCGCATCTATGACCGCGAAACCGGCGAGATCCACTACGGCCGCGTACCGGCTGGCTCCGTAGTCGTCTCCGGCTCCCTGCCCTCCAAGTGCGGCAAGTACAGCCTCTACGCGGCGGTGATCGTCAAGAAGGTGGATGCCAAAACCCGCGCCAAAGTCAGCATCAACGCCCTGCTGCGCTCCATCGACGAGTAATCAGCATTGCTGTGATGAAAAGGGCGCCTTATGGCGCCCTTTTTGATTTTGGCGCCCCTGTCACAGGCAAGCCATGCGGCATCAGTTAAGATGGATGGGACAGGATCGTTTCAAACTGAGGAAGCCTGATGTACGAGAATCTGAAGAGCCTGGGGATCCAGGATCCCGCCTCCGTCGACAGCTACACCCTGCGCCAGGAGGCCAACCACGACATCCTCAAGATCTACTTCAAGAAGCAGAAGGGCGAGTTCTTCGCCAAGAGTGTCAAATTCAAGTATCCCCGCCAGCGCAAGACCATGCTGGTCGACTCCGGCACCCATGAGTACAAGGATGTCACCGAGATCAACGCCAACCTCAAGTATGTGGTGGATGAGCTGGACAACCTGACCCAGGGCGTCCATCAGCAGGCCGATCCGGACATCAAGCAGAAGATCCTGCGCGACCTGCGCCATCTGGAAAAAGTGGTACAGAACAAGATCAGTGAAATCGAACGGGATCTGGAGAAACTCTAATCCCCCCGACTCGACAAAAGAGCGCCCAGGTGGCGCTCTTTTTATTGGCTGGCTTTATGGGGCTATGGGGTTATCTGGCAATGCCGTGCGATAAGGTGAGCGGAGCACACCACCTTGTGCTGTTGGGCCACCATTGGGCAACCCGTTACATATCGCCCCTTGGGCAAAGAGACTCCTGCCGAGATCGATCTACAGCGACTCGCACGATCCATAACAATAGCAAGAGGGAGGCTTTCGCCTCCCTCTTCAAACACGCTGATATTCAGGCAACAGAATTAGTTGCTCTTCATCCAGATGTCCATGTCGGTTTTCAGGTTGTCAGACTTGGTACCGAAGATGGCTTGAACGCCGGAACCAGCCACTACCACACCGGCAGCACCCAGTTTCTTCAGACCAGCCTGGTCAACTTTGGCAACATCTTTCACGCCAACACGCAGACGGGTAATGCAAGCATCCAGAGAAGCGATGTTCTCTTTACCACCGAAGGCGGCAACCAGAGCAGCAGACATCTCGTCTTTGCCTTGGCCAACGCTCTCTTCAGCAGTCTCGTCTTCACGACCCGGGGTTTTCAGGTTCATGGCACGGATAACGAAACTGAATACGACGTAGTAGATGGCCGCGTAGACCAGACCCAGACCAACCAGCAGCAGCATGTTGTCGGCACGCGGTGATTGCACCACGAAGTCGATGAAGCCGTTGGAGAAGGTGTGACCGTGTACGATACCCAGGGAGTTGGTCAGCACATAAGCCAGACCAGCCAGTACAGCGTGGATTGCGTACAGAACCGGAGCGATGAACAGGAAGGAGAATTCAATCGGCTCGGTAATACCGGTCAGGAAAGAGGTCAGGGCAGCAGAGGCCATGATACCAACGATCTTGGCGCGGTTTTCCGGCTTGGCAGCGTGAGCGATGGCGAACGCAGCAGCAGGCAGACCGAACATCTTGAACAGATAGCCACCAGCCAGCTGACCGAAGCCGTTACCGGCAGCGCGGGACGCGTCATCAGCAGTCAGGAAGCAGGTCATGATACCGTGCACAGTTTCACCGGCACCGTTGACGCAGGTACCAGCCTGATAGAAGAACGGTACGTTCCAGATGTGGTGCAGACCGAACGGGATCAGGGAGCGCTCAACCACGCCGTAGATACCGAAGGCCAGTACCGGGTTCTGGTTGGCAGCCCAGTCAGAGAAGGCACCGATGGCGCCACCCACTGGCGGCCAAATCACGGACAGGATCACACCCAGACCGATGGAGAGGAAACCGGTGATGATGGGTACGGCACGTTTGCCCGCGAAGAAGCCCAGGTACTCTGGCAGCTGGATCTTGTAGAAACGGTTGAAGGCCCAGGCAGCGATACCACCGGCCAGGATACCACCCAGCACGCCGGTTTCGATGGTTTCAACACCCATCACAGGTGCCATGACCTTCAGGGTTGCGACCATGATGCCGTAGCCAACGATGGCTGACAGACCGGATACACCGTCGTTATTGGTAAAGCCCAGAGCAACACCCACTGCAAACAGCAGGGCCATCTGGCCAAATACAGAACCACCGGCTTGCTCCATCAACTGGGAGACAATTTCCGGCATCCAGCTGAAGTGGGCAGCACCCACCCCCAGCAGAATACCTGCGACTGGCAAGACTGATACTGGCAGCATCAGCGCCTTACCAACCTTTTGCAGATTAGAGAAAGCATTTTTGAACATTGTGTGCGCTCCTGAATGGATTGTCGTCCCTGAACGATCTATCTGGATGAAATAAGCACTGATTCATTCAGATATCTTCGAGTCGGGCTTGTTTATTTTGACCATCAGAATATAACCCAGCGGGTCATAAATTGCTGCTTTCGAAGGCGGGGGAATATTGAATTTGGAGGGAAGATCACAACTTGTTTATCGGCTAAAAAACGCCTCTAATATAAGTTAATAATCTGCATTATCACTCTATTACAAAGAGATATGAATTGCAGTTTCACTTTGTATTTTAATAATGCCATTTATATCAAATGGCAACTCATTGTAACTCAATGTAACGGC
Source organism: Aeromonas sp. HMWF015 (assembly GCF_963878965.1). Taxonomy (NCBI): domain Bacteria; kingdom Pseudomonadati; phylum Pseudomonadota; class Gammaproteobacteria; order Aeromonadales; family Aeromonadaceae; genus Aeromonas; species Aeromonas sp. HMWF015. The sequence goes on from NZ_CAWNZT010000309.1 coordinate 37,929, forward strand.
TTAATTTTTATTTATTACAGTCTACCGATTAAAAAGGCCTCCAACAAGGGAGGCCTCAATAAATATATCTGACCAGCAAAGGGTCGTATTACTCTATTTTTGCGAGCGCTTGACCGCATCAATAAACACGCTTTTTGCCTTGGTTGAACCAGCCCGCTCGGCCTCGTTCACCAGCTTCATCGCCTTGTCGATATCCCCCGCCTTGACCGCTTTTTCGATCTGGCTCTGGTAGAAGGCTTCTGTTTCACTCAGCATGGCAGGAGCAGGTTTGGCTGCGACCGCAGCTGTTGCAGTTGTGGTAACGGCTGCAGTCGTCGCTATCGCGGCAACCTGCTGACCCTGGCTCATGGCCACCTTGTCGGCATATTCGGGTTTGAATACCGCTTCAAGGCCACTCCCACGGGCCATATCTTTGACTTTGATCTGCACCAAACCCCAAGGGGAGTGCGGGATCACCGGATCCTTGATATCAGGCTCAACGGTACCATTAGCGCGAGCAAACGCTTTTGATGGATGCAGGATTGTTGTGCTGCCCGAGAGCTTATCTGCAGGCGCATAGACGATCATGTATGTTTCGCTGGCCGGGTTGCCAGGCATGCTGCGGTCAACAAAAACACGCCCTTCAATACGGTCGTTATCGAGCAAGTGAGCAGGCTGATAGCTGAATACTGACTCACCCAGAACCCGAGTCACCTTGAACTCGGCATCCAGCATAATAACTTTGGGCACCATCACGGTTTTGCTCACCTGTGACGCCAGGCTGATCGCCAGATTACCGGTGTTGGCCGGCAGGCGATAAGCCGCAAAGTAACTCATCCCCTCATCAAACTGAAAAGTGGGTTGCTTGCCATCGATGGCCAGCAAGGTCTCACCTTCAGGCAAGGGGGCATAACTGAAATCTTTAAACGCCACACAGCAGCTTGAGGCTTTGGCCAACGCTTGCTTGGCTTGATCTGCATCGCTCAAGATCGAGCCATGTTCTTGCAGAGGAACAACCATGTTTCCGGCACAACCGGTTAATAGCGCAGTGATTACGGCTGCAATAGACATCTTTACCCGTTTCATTTTTCTTATCTCCATAATCCGGTGGCCGTGATCCGGCGAAACAAAACTGCCCCCATAAGGGGGCAGTCACTAACTTAACTTAAACTTTTGCTTACCACCAAGCTTCTGCTTGAACACCAAATTGGTAGGTGTCTTTGGAGGTATTGCCTTCGAAGACTTTCTTGTCTTCGTCGTTAGCCAGATAGGAGGCGAACACACGGATTTCCGGACGGGCCCAGAAGCTGGAACCGGCAGACCAGGCTTGTGCCAGGGTCAGCTTGTAGCCAGCATCTTTGTCTTCGCTACCATTGGTAGACTTGTTGTTGTCCTTGAAGTAGCCGCCTTCAAAGATGGTCTTGTTGAAGTCATCCCACTTGTACATCGGGCGAATAACAGCGGACATGGTTTCGTACTTGTCGTTGCCATCCCACATTTCGTTGCCTACACCGTAAACCAGCTGGTGACCCATCTCCCAGGAGTTGCCCATCGGAACAACGCCCCAGTTGATGATACGGAAACCATCGGCACCGTCTTTGGCTTCAGCACCGTACCAGGAACCATCACCGTAGAAAGCCATGGTCTTGGAGTAACCTTCGGTACCGTATTGCAGCACGGTTTTGTTGAAACCACCGAGGATGCCTGCGGTCAGCTCAGCAGTCAGCATGACGCCGTCTTTCGGGTCTTTTTTCAGTGCTTTCTGATCGTTGGTCTCATTGACCAGAGCGTAATCCACGCCCAGCTCCAGAGAAGCATCGGTCCACAGCGGGATGCCGGCATAACGCAGATCCAGAGTATTGACGTTCAGGTCTTCGTTCTTGGTGTAAGTAGGCTCTTCGATGTAATTACCGGTCGGATTTCCATTGGCATCCAAAACGGGTTTCTTAGTTACACCTGTTTTGGTGTATTGGCCAAACACATCGGCAGCGCTGCGATCGTTGCGTACCCATGCGAAAGAGACTTTACCCGGACCAGCCTGGATGCCTTCGATACCAGCACCAGCACCGGAGATGTTCCAGTAATAGAAGTCGGAGATGTGGATGTCATGGCGTTGATAGTAACGCTTACCAGCCCACAGGGTTGCTTCAGGAGCAAAGTTCAGCAAGCCTTTGGCTTGTACGTTGAACTGACGCAGAGCGAAGTCAGAATCACCATTGCACTGCTTGGCATCGAAGTTACAAACAGTACCGGTGCCTTCCCAATCGTTTGAACCGTTGGAAGCCATGGCAAACATGGAATCAACATAGAAAGTCTTGCCATCTTTGTTGAATACTTCCTGACCCAGTTGCACTTCACCGTAGGTATCATTTTCGTTACCCAGACGGCCAACTTTATTGACGTTGTATTTAACCATGTCGCCGTCGCCGGAAACACCGACACCGGAACGGAAGTAACCGTGGAAATCTACGGCAAAGGCGGCTTGGGAAGCCAGGGCGGCAGTAACAGCTGCTGCAATCGGGAGCCACTTCATTTTCATTGTCATATTCCTTATTTCCCGCAGTGAGGAGTGTGATCCTGAATATTCAACTTCTTATCACCATGTAATCCTGTTGGTGATAACCGAGGTTGATTATAGGGAGCGTATTTCACGACAAATATGAAGCGACTCACAAAATGGCGACAAATCGCTCGGCAAACGATCGCCACAACACCTGTCAGCAAAAAAACGACCAACAAGGCAATAGTTAACCAATAAAACCGCAAAAAAAGCAATCACACCAAACCTGAAAGCGTTACCAGCAATTAATTCGCGACTGAACCAAAGTCATTATTTTACGTTCGAATGACAAAAACATGACTGAGATCGCTTTCAAGATTGAACTTTTATTTGGATGACGGGTCTGCGGTGCACTTGAAACCATTACGCCGATGGAATGCCAAAAGGGGAAAATATCCCTCCGCCACTATCGACAATAAGAGTGGGAAATATGCTTGCTGAGTGAGATGACATTTGTGCAAATAACAATCCCCTGCCGGTTAAGGATCAGGGGATTGATATGGCTCTATTTCAGAGAATATTCAGGGCTGAATATCACACTTTTTCAGCCAGCTGAGTGCCACCTGTTCGGGTTCATCGTGCACGGTAGCATCTAGCTCCAGCGGGGGAATCACTCGCGTGGCGCCCAGCTCTTGCAGCAATCCGTCCAGCCGACGGCCCGCACCACAAAAATGGTCATAGCTGCTGTCCCCCATGGCAATCAGGGCATACCGCAGCCCCTTGAACCAGGGCGCCTTGTCAGCCAGCTCGCTGGCAAAGGGCTGCAGATTGGGAGGAATGTCCCCCTGTCCTGTAGTGGCACTGACCAGCAATAAAAAACGGCCGGGGTCGATGTCCGCCAGCCGTGCTTCTTCGTGCAGAGAACAGTGATGCCCCTTGCGTTCCAGCTCATCTACCAAGGTCTCGGCCACCAGCATGGCTGCGCCATAGACAGTTCCTACCACGATATCGATCTGCGCCATTCTCCTCTCCCTGCTTGAGTCACTCTTTTGAGCAACTCTATCAGCAAGCTGGCGTCAGATGCCACCGGTTCAAGGCTGAGGATCAGGCGCTTAGTAGTCGCTCTCGCTGGCGGGCCAGCCCAGCTCGGCAAACAGGCGCAGCACATCCTGACCGAGTGGAGCCTGGATCCGCATCGGCACCTTGAGCACCGGATGGGTAAAGCTCAGGGTGCGGGCCACCAGCAGCAGCCGTTCGCAGCCAAAATGCTCGCGAAAGAAACGGTTGTGGCGGCCATCCCCGTGGGTGGTGTCGCCCACAATAGGATGGAACAGATGATCCATATGGCGGCGCAACTGATGCTTGCGGCCGGTCTTCGGGAACAATCTGACCAGACTGTAGCGACTGGTAGGGTGCTTCTTGGAGACCGCGTGGGGCAGCTCGACCTGATGCAGGCGCCGGAAGGTGGTGACGGCATCCTGCGCCGGGCGATCCGGGTTGCTCATGGCATCGGCAATCTTGTCCAACTGCTCCTTGAGGGGATAGTCGATCACCCCCTGTTCGGGTGCCCAGCCCCGCACCAATGCCAGATACTCCTTGTGTACCTGACGTTGGGTAAAGGCTTCGGTCAGTGCGCGGGCAATCACCGGATCGAGCGCAAACAGCAGCACACCGGAGGTGGGTCGGTCGAGGCGATGCACCGGATAGACATGGCGACCACCGATGAGATCCCGGGTCATCTGCATGGCAAAACGGGTCTCGCCCTTGTCGAGCCAGCTGCGGTGCACCAGCAGACCGGACGGCTTGTTGACCGCCACCAGCCACTCATCCTGATAGAGCAGGGTCAGCTTCAAGTCACTCTCTTCTCGCGTTTGCTCTGGCATCATTGTTCGATCACTTTGCCGGAAAGCAGCAGATCGAAGCGGGCGATCAGGCGCAGCAGCGCTTCTGCTTCGGCCAGATCTTCTTTGTAGACTTCGCTGGCCATGGGATAGAGGGAGACGCTGGTGGGCAACGGCGCCTGCAACATCACCAGCTGCTCCATGCGCGGGATCAGCACGAACTGCAGCCACTGATCAAAGCTCAGGGTATCGACACAAAAAGGCAGGGTGCTTGCCAGAGCTTCGTCACCGGGATGGTCAGCTTGCCAGCGCTCAAGGCGCTGCAACTCGGCGGTGAGTTCCCCCAACAGGCCAGCTACCAGCAAATATTGATTCATCTCGCTCTCTTCCTCATAACCACAGATTGATCCGCCGACCCGACAGGGTCAGCCAGAATGCCGATACATTCGGTCGCGCAGCACCGGCGATTCAGCCGGCTCATCGACATACACGGCAGTCAGCGCGGCCTGCCGACTTTAAAAAAGGGCGATACTATACACCTCCCCCCGCATGGCTGCCATGTTGATATCTGCCGCAGCGCACGTCTGCTGCCACTGGCTATCCTCGGCAAGGGCCTTATAATCGGCCCGCATCACCATTAGCCGGATCTCACCATGTCTGCGACGCCTACTGCCATCAATACCTTGACCGAATTTCTGACTCAGGCTGGCACCCAGTTCCAGCTGTTTGACATGGGCCGCCAGGTGCGGCCACTGGCAAGCGATACCTTTGTGCGCATCGAACAGCAGCAGGAGCCCTACCCCTGGCCGCTGCAACAGCACGCCTGGCTCGGTGTGCACTTCTTCCAGCCGAGCGAGTCTCGCCACTACCTCTGGTTCCTCAAGTTTGCCCTCGATGAGCGCGGCCTGCTGATGTCAAATGGTCCCAAGCTGTTCATGGATCAGGTGGTGGAGACCCTGGGCTACAAGCTCACCGGCGATCTGGACGAGGAAAAAGCCCAGCGCTTGGCCGACAATCCCTACACCTTCCGCCCGGCGGAGGCCAAGATGGCCAGTCTGCACGCCAAATTGGCGCGCCAGCTGGAGCAGGCCCCTTCCGCCTATTACGATGCCCTCTGCCACTATCTGGCCGCCCCCAACGATACAGGTTGGCAGACGCTGGGGCTGCAGGGCTTTGCCGATCTGGCGGAGCGGCTGCATGATGAGCGCAATCTGGCGCTGATCTGCAAGGCGCTGCCCAAACTGCCGCAAGAGCCGCTCTATGCCCTCTGCCAGAGCCTTGAAAACGCCCCGCTGCCACCGGCAGTACAAGGCGCCCTGCTCGAGCGGATCGGCAAGGAGCAGGAGTGCGCCGCCCCCAACCCTGAGACCCTGGCCTACCTCTGCCGCGCCATGGCCTCCTGCCCCGGCAGCACTTTGCGCACCAACAAGCTGCTGACCCTGCTGCAAACCCAGCCAAGCCCGGCGCTGCTGCTCGCCATCGCCGGCCGGCTCTGGCCCGATCTGAAAGATGCCAATCTGCTCAGCCACTATCTGGAACAGCTGGCGCTACAACCGACCCAGTTCTTCAATCAGGTTTTTGCCGAGTTGGTCACTTTACCGGCCCTGCGCAATGATATGCTGGCCAGACTGCGCGACCCCGACCGCAGCGATGCGCTGGGCAAGGCCATCGGCCGTCTGTTTGCCTCGGCCTGATCCCTCGCCTCCCCCTCACGCCACGAGGCAACACGGCGGGAAATAGAAAAGGAGATCGGGAGTGCCGAGCAGGACTCCCGGTTATCGACATCACGATAAGGAAGCCCGCCTATGGGAGAGATGCTCGGAATTTTGTTGCTGATTGCGATGGGCGGCCTGTTCTGGCTGCAACGCCAACAAGCAGAAGTGGCCTGGCAATACATGCGCCGCTACTGCCAGCACCATGATCTGCAACTGCTGTCACTGGCTCGCCATCGGCGGGAGCTGGCCCGCAATCCCCTGCGGCTGCTGACCCACTATCAGTTTGAATTCTCCAGCGATGGCGAGAGCCACTATCAGGGCACCCTCAAGATGCAGGGGCTGCACGTTGTGGGCGTAGATCTTCCCCCCCATCGCATCCCCTCTGCCTGATCTCCAATCTCGTCTCTGCGCCCGATGGCTGTGCCTGTCTATAATCTCAGGGATTAAACAAAGGGAGAGACGAGATGGAACCCCTTGTCCACGATCTGCCAGCCCTGTTTGCCCAGCTCGGGATGGCCAACGACGAGCTGAGCCTGCACCGCTTTGTGCACGACCATCACCTCGACAATGAGACCCTGCTGCCGGAGGCCGGTTTCTGGAACGCCGCCCAAGCCAGCTTTCTGCGCGATGCCCTGTGGAACGACTCCGACTGGTGCGAGGCGATCGACCAGCTCGATGTGATGTTGCGCCAGCCCCGCT
>NZ_CAWNZT010000310.1:0-7761 GCF_963878965.1 Aeromonas sp. HMWF015
CGATGGTAGTGTGGCATTCGCCATGCGAGAGTAGGACACTGCCAGGCACCCAATTTAAGAACCCCGCTCATCGAGCGGGGTTTTTTATTGCCTGAAAATCAGAAAATCGCCTGATAATTGACCGTTCATTCTCTCTTCTCCGCCGTTTTCTCCATTTTCCCTCCCCGATTTTCTCCGGTTATGCCATCGCCGCTGGCTCTGGTTGCCGTTATAATGGCCGCCCTCAAGCAAGGTGGTGGTATGAAAGCAGAATATCTACAGCGATTCGGGGGCATTGCCCGTCTTTATGGTCAGAACGCCCTGCGTTCCTTTAGCCAGGCCAAGGTCTGTGTGGTGGGGATTGGCGGAGTGGGCTCCTGGGCGGCCGAGGCGCTGGCTCGTGCCGGCATCAACCAGATCACCCTGATCGACATGGACGATATCTGTATCACCAACACCAATCGCCAGATCCACGCCATGCAGGGCACAGTTGGTCGCCTCAAGACCGAGGTGATGGCCGAGCGTATTCGCGTCATCAATCCGGATTGCGAAGTGATCGAGGTGGATGATTTCGTCACCGCTGATAACCTGGCCGAGCATATCAAGCGGGAGTTTGACTATGTTGTGGATGCCATCGATTCGGTCAAGGCCAAGGTGGCGCTGATTGCCTTCTGCAAGCGCAACAAGATCCCGGTGATTGTAGCGGGTGGTGCTGGCGGGCAGATGGATCCGACCCAAATCACCGTGGCCGATCTGGCCAAGACCATTCAGGATCCGCTCGCTGCGAAGGTTCGCTCCGACCTGCGCCGGTTGCACAACTTCAGCAAGAATCCGGCGCGCAAATTCGGGGTGGAGTGTGTCTTCTCAACCGAGCAGCTGAGTTATCCGGATGGCAATGGTGGCACCTGTCAGGCCAAAGCGGCCAGCGATGGCACCATGAAGATGGATTGCGCCTCCGGTTTTGGCGCCGTGACGCCGGTGACGGCAACCTTCGGGCTGGTTGCCGCGTCCCGGGTATTGAAGAAGATTGCCGAGCGGGGCGCCCGAGCCGAGAAAGAGGCAGGGAATGAAAACGCTGGGTCGATTGGCGAAGCCTAATCGACCACTGAACAAGGCGTGTTAGACCGCTTGTTCCCGGATCGCCAGTACGATCGCTCTGAGCCCGTTACCTCGTGACGGGCTCAAGTGTTTTTCAAGTCCCAGTTCGGTGAAATAGCCTTCCATATCAAAAGCCTGGATCGCCGCAGACGATTGGTGGTTGAGTGCCGCCAGCACGATGACGATGAGGCCCCGCACGATCCGGGCATCGGAATCACAGGCAAAGTGCCAGCAGCCATCCTCGCTTTGTTCTCCCTTCAGCCAAGCCTGGCTTTCACACCCCTTGAGGCGGAATTCCTCCTGTTGCCATTCGCCGGGTAGCGCTGGCAGCTGCTTGCCGAGCTGGATGATGAGCCGGTACTGGTTCTCCCAGCCGTGAGCGGCGGCAAACTGCTGGCGGATGGTGTCGGCCTTGGGCTCAAGGCCAATCTGGGTATAGCTTGCGAGGTCACTCATTCGGTTGTCTGCCTTAGAAGAAGTCACAGAGTTTGTGCAGGGCGGCCAGCAGGGCGTCGACATCATCCCGATTGTTGTAGCAAGCCAGCGAGGCGCGCATGGTGCCGCCGATCCCGAGCGATTCCATCAGCGGCATAGCGCAGTGATGGCCGACTCGCAGGGCGATCCCCTGCATATCGAGCAGGGTGGCAGCATCTTGCGGGTGGATGTCGTCGAGCAAGAAAGAGACCGCACCGGCGCGTTGGCCAGGTTCGCCGACCAGACGCAGCCCCGGCACCTGTTGCAGGCCAGCGACCAGATAGTCGGTCAGTGCCTGCTCATGTTGGGCGAGCCATTCCCTATCTTGCGCCATCACAAAGTCGATGGCAGCGGCGAGGCCAATAGCGCCAGCGATATGGGGGGTGCCCGCCTCGAATTTGAAAGGCAGGGTATTGAAGGTGGTGCCGCTGAAACTGACCCGATCGATCATCTCGCCACCGGCTTGCCAGGGCGGCATCCGTTCCAATAGCTCGGTGCGACCCCACAACACACCGATGCCGGTCGGGCCATAGAGCTTGTGACCGGAGAAGGCGTAGAAGTCGCAACCGATGGCTTGCACATCCACCTCGAGATGAGCCACCGCCTGAGCGCCATCGATCAGCGTCACGGCGCCCACTGCTTTGGCTGCTGCTACTATCCGGTCGACCGGATTGACGGTACCGAGGGCATTTGAGACGTGGGCCACGCTTACCAGCCGGGTCCGTGGCCCCAGCATGGCGTGATAGGCGGCCAGATCGAGATCGCCCCGCTCATCGAGGGGGATAACCCGGATGACTGCGCCGGTGCGCTGGGCGACCAGTTGCCACGGGACGATATTGGCATGATGCTCCAGGGTGCTGAGGATGATTTCGTCCCCTGTCTTGAGTTCGTTCATCCCCCAGCTCTGGGCCACCAGATTGATCGCTTCTGTGGTGCCGCGGGTCCAGATCACTTCGTGGCTGCGGGGTGCATTGATAAAGCGGGCGACCGTTTCGCGGGCAGCTTCGAAGGCGCGGGTCGCACGGCCACTCAGTGCGTGGGCGGCACGGTGCACGTTGGCGTTGTCGGCCCGATAGTAGTGAGCGATGGCATCCAGTACCGTGTGCGGCTTCTGGGTGGTGGCGGCGTTGTCCAGATAGACCAGAGGGTGGCCGTTTACCTCCTGCGCCAAGGCCGGAAACTGGCTGCGCAGTTGGTCATGCTGTTGCTGATTCATGCTCCCCTCATCATCTGGAAAAAGTCATCATCTCGAAAGGTCGGCCATGATCCTGAAAATAGCGCTCGAACACAAGGCGCGATAAGCCAGATGAGCGGTTGCCTGCCGTGCAGCAGGTACGGCTCGTCGGGTGATTTCTGGTACAATGCCGCCCCTCATCATAAGCCAAGAGATCCGGCCCATGAAGCTCAACCCCAATCAGAACGAAGCGGTCAAGTATGTCTCCGGCCCTTGCCTGGTGCTGGCGGGTGCCGGATCGGGCAAGACCCGCGTCATCACCAACAAGATTGCCTATCTGGTGCAGCAGTGCGGTTATAACGCGCGCAACATCGCTGCCGTCACCTTTACCAACAAGGCGGCGCGGGAGATGAAGGAGCGGGTCGGCCAGACTTTGGGTCGCAAGGAGGCGCGGGGGTTGATGGTCTCCACCTTCCATACTCTGGGGCTCGAGATCATCCGCCGGGAGCACAAGAGCCTGAATCTCAAGGCCAACTTCTCCCTGTTCGACGATACCGATCAGCTGGCACTGCTGAAAGAATTGACTGAAGACGAGCTCGACAACGATAAGGACAAGTTGTCGGCCCTTATCAGCCAAATCTCCAACTGGAAGAACGACCTTATCCTGCCAGCCCGCGCCATGCGTATTGCCCGCGGGCCGGAAGAGGTGCAGATGGCCCAGCTCTATGAACGCTATCACCGCCAGATGGTGGCCTATAACGCGCTGGATTTTGACGACCTCATCGTGATGCCGACCCTGTTGCTCAAGAGCAATCAGGAGGTGCGTGAGCGCTGGCAGAACAAGATCCGCTATCTGCTGGTCGATGAGTACCAAGACACCAACACCAGCCAATACGAGCTGGTGAAGCAGATCGTCGGCGAGCGGGCACGTTTTACCGTGGTAGGGGATGATGACCAGTCCATCTACTCCTGGCGCGGTGCCAAGCCGCAGAATCTGGTGCTGCTAAGCGAAGATTTCCCCAGCCTCAAGCTGATCAAGCTGGAGCAGAACTATCGCTCCAAGCGGCGTATCCTCAAGTGCGCCAACATCCTGATCGCCAACAACCCGCACGTCTATGACAAGGCGCTCTTCTCCGAGTTGGATGAAGGGGTGAAGCTCAAGGTGCTGTTCGCCAAGAACGAGGAGCACGAGGCGGAACGCATCGCCGCCGAGATGATGGGCCACAAGTTTATGAACCGCACCCGGTTCAAGGATTACGCCATCCTCTATCGGGGCAACCATCAGTCGCGCATCTTCGAAAAGGCGCTGATGACCAACCGGATTCCTTACCGCATCTCCGGCGGCACCTCGTTCTTCTCCCGCACCGAGATCAAGGACATCATGGCCTACCTCAAGTTGCTGGTGAATCCGGATGAGGACACCGCCTTCCTGCGGGTGGTCAACCTGCCGCGTCGCGAGATCGGCCCCACCACCCTTGAAAAACTGGGTCAGTATGCCAATCAACGCGGCAAGAGTCTGTTTGCCGCCAGCTTCGAGCTGGGACTGGAGCAGTACCTCTCCGGCCGTGGCCTCATTGCATTACAGGCTTTCACTAACTGGCTGGTACGCCTTGGCGATCAGGTGCTGCGCGGCAATCCGGTAGAAGCGGTGCGGGACATGATCAAGGAGATCCACTACGAAGAGTGGCTCTACGAGACCTCCCCCAGCCCGAAAGCGGCCGAGATGCGGATGCAGAACGTCTCCACCCTCTATCGCTGGATCACCGAGATGCTGGAGGGGGATGAGCTGGAGGAGTCGATGACGCTGGCTCAGGTGGTCACTCGCCTCACCCTGCGCGACATGATGGAGCGCAACGAAGGAGAGGATGATGCGGATCAGGTGCAGTTGATGACGCTGCATGCCTCAAAGGGGCTGGAGTTCCCCTATGTCTACATGGTGGGGATGGAGGAGGGCTTGCTGCCCCACCAGACCAGCATCGACGAGGACAACGTGGAGGAGGAGCGGCGTCTCGCCTACGTAGGGATCACCCGGGCTCAGACCGAACTGACCTTCACCCTCTGCAAGGAACGGCGTCAGTTTGGCGAGTCGGTACGGCCAGAGCCGAGCCGCTTCCTGCTGGAGCTGCCGCAGGATGACCTTGAATGGGAAAACCAGAAGAAGGTGACTGCCGAGGAGCGCCAGCAGAAGGGGCAGGTCGGTGTTGCCAACCTGCGGGCGCTGTTCAAGAAGGATTAACCCTAAGGATTGGCCGGGGTCAGTAGCGGCACTATGTCTGCTCCCGGCATGGGCGGTGAGATATAGCGCCCCTGTCCCATCCGGCAGCCGATATCAATCAGCTTCTGCAACTGCTGCTGGTTCTCGATCCCCTCGACGACCAGGGTGTAATCGAGATCCTGACAGATATCCCGCATGGCGCGGATCAGCGCCAAATCTTTGGGCGATTGCAGCATCCGCTGGGTAAAGCTGTCATCCACCTTGATGTAATCCACCGGGAAGTGGAACAAGGCGTTGAGGGAGGAGAAGCCGGTGCCGAAATCATCGAGGCTGATCTGGATACCCTTGGCCCTTAGGTCATGCAGAGATGCCAGCGCATCGGAATCCTGCCGCGACAGCTCCCGCTCGTTGAATTCAAAAATCAGATAGCCGGGGGCGACCCCTTCCTCTTCGATAATTCCCATCAGCCGCATGATGTGGTCATGGTTGACCAGATGCTTGCCCGACAGATTGATGGCGACCTTGAACTTGCCCTGCCCGGAGATTGGCAGCCAGTTCTTCAGCTGTTGGCAGGTGTGGCGCAGGATCTGGTAATCCAGCTCCAGTATCAGACCACACTGCTCCGCCAGCGGAATAAAGTCGAACGCATCCTTTAGAATCCCCTCCTCGGTCAGCCAGCGCGCCATCACCTCCAGTCCGGTCAGGCGGCTATCCTGCAGCCGGATCACCGGCTGGAAGTAGGGGACGATGCGCCCCTCCCGCAGGGCTCTGGCCAGCATCTCTTCCGGCGAATTCCAGTTCTGGTTGATGCAATCATCCGAGTAGCTGACGATGCGACTGCGACCATTGCGCTTGGCCTGATACATGGCCAAATCGGCCTGATGGAGCAGCTGGCTGATATCTGAGGTTTGCTCGGAGACGCTCGATACCCCCAGGCTGACGGTAATGCTCAACTCGTTGCCGAGTAGCCGGAACGGGTAGGAGAGGCGGCTGATGATGCGGTTGAGCACCGGGCTGATGTCATCGTCGCTCTTGCTGCTGTCCAGATAGATGACAAATTCGTCGCCCCCCAGTCTGGCCACCAGATCGTTTTGCCGGATGCAGGTCTGCAGGCGGCGGCTCACCTCCTTGAGCAGCTGATCGCCAGCGCTGTGGCCGAGGGTGTCATTGATCTGCTTGAAGTGATCCACATCGATAAAAATCACCGCGAATCCCGGCGATTTGTAGCGGTTGTAGTGGGTCATGGCGTGGTTGAGGTGGTTCATCAACAGCGCGCGGTTGGGCAGCTGGGTCAGCGGGTCGTGAAGCGCATCGAATTGCAGCCGCCGTTCCAGCTCCTGATGCTGCTTGAGCTGCTTTTGCAGCCTGAGGTTGGTCTGACGCAGCTGTTGCAGCCGCTGGTTGATGGAGTCTTCGGTATTGATGTCGTTGAGCTGCTGGCGGATCCGTCTCAGCTCCAGCAGCAGGGTGAGCTGGCCACGCAGGAAGTCTAGAAACAGCTTGTCGTCGGTCTCCAGCGGTTGAGCCGTGCTGATGATGAAGTGGGCGAAGTACTGTTGTTGCAGCCGCAGCGGCATGCTGTGCCAGTAGCGTGACTCCCTGCTCACCTCGATATTGCTGGTGCTGTGGCACAAGCCGCTGATGAACTCGTCTCCCTGATGGGGATGGGCAGGGTAGATCTTTTCCAGCTTCTGACTGGTTAGCCTGACCAGCAGCATGTCCTCGATGGTGAGCATCTGGCGCAGTACCGCTTCCAGCTGGGAGAAGAGCGCCTGAGCCGGCAGGGTATTGGCGAGCCGCATGATGCGGCTGATGCTCTCGATTTTCTTTTTCCAGTTCGGGTCTTTGCGGATCAGCGGCGAAGGCAGCTCGGTGAGATGGGATCCCGCCTGGGTTTCGGTCAGCCGTTTGGCCAGACACTCCAGCAGCAGACGCAGGGTCGGCAGGTCGGCGGGGGTGCCACGCGCCAGCAACCACTGTATCTGGCCATGCTCGATGGGGAAGACGCACCACCCTTCGGCCTCATCCAGCTGGGTGAGCTGATCGGTGATGCGGGACTGCTCACGGCCTAGCTGTTGCTTGAAGATGTCGCTGACCTTGTAGGCGTAAAGCCAGTTTAGACCGGTATCGGAGAGGCCCAGCATGCCGAAATGTTGCAGCGGGCAGAGTTGGTCAATCTGCTGGATCAGGGCATCGTAATCGTCAGACGTGGCGGTTTGTGGCGCCGGGAAGTCCATAATGGCAGAGACCAACGCCAACAGAGGAGTTGAGTAGTGGGGTTCGATGGATTGGGCCGACATGTGCAACTCCCGATATGTCTACCTTACAAGAGTAGTCGGAAGCCGATAGATTGAAAGGGCCGCAATTGCGGCCCTTTCAAATACTTACAGCTTGTCGATCATGTAGTGGATGGCGTTTTCAATCTCTTCATCACTACAGTTCGCACAGGTGCCGCGCGGAGGCATCATGCCGGACTTGCCGGTAAAGCCTTCAATGGCATGTTTCTTGAGAGTATCAATGCCCTGGGCGATGCGAGGATCCCAGGCTGCCTTGTCACCCCGTTTGGGGGCACCGGCGGCGCCAGTGTCGTGACAGGCAAAGCAGGCGCCCTTGTATACCGTTTCGCCATCGCGGGGACCGGAAGAGGCGGCCGCCGTTGGTGCAGCACTCGCGCCGGCAATACCTTCCAGATCCTTGGCGGTATAGACCTGACCGATTGGTTTGATCCGCTCGGCAATGGCTTCCGGTGACATCTCATCGGCAGCAAGCACTGCCCCAGACAAGCTGGCGGCCGTCATCCCGACAGCCAGCAAATAGCTCA
>NZ_CAWNZT010000311.1:0-1625 GCF_963878965.1 Aeromonas sp. HMWF015
TACGCACCTCTTTGGCTTTCTCAGGGTACTTGGCGCAGATCTTCCCGTGTTCAGAGACATGCAGGCGCTGAACAGTGCCCGAGCGGAAGGACGTGGCCACCTGGATGCTTGAGCCGTGCCGGAACAGGATGTGACCGCCGTTTGCCCCGCCACGCCGTGCAACGACTGGGAACTGGGCCTTCAGCCAGCTGGGCAGGTTATCGAAAGGGACTTCAATCTTGGTGCGGTATATCTCCCCTGCTGCGGCCAGGTCTTGGGCGATGATCCCGCACTTGATGTTCTTGTTGAACAGCGCCTCATCGAGCAGATAGATATCTATGGCAGTAGAGAACCCTATTTGGCGCGCCTTCAACACAATGTTCAGCCACCACATGGTTTTGAATAGCAGCTCTTGCGCCGGGCGCAGCCGGAAGCGCACCAGCTGGCCTTGCTCATTCTCGATCTTGTAGAGGTTGTTCATCCGCCACCACTTATCACCGAGCTTTGCGCGGATGTAGGCCATCTGCTCCTGCTCAGTCATGGCGGAGGTGTCGGGTTCGATCATTGGTGGGTCTCAGGCAATAAAAAACCCGCCGAAGCGGGTTAGTGTACTGATATGAAACTATTAACGTTCTTGAGGTTCTACTGCCCAGGAGTCTACAACTGCCTGCGCCTCTAATCTAACTGCAGCCAGTTCTTGAATGTTATCCGCGAGCATCCTCAAGTGAAGGGGATCGGCAATTATTGCCCCCATCTCAACCAATATCTTGTTACGGTAAAGGCGATATGGCTCAAGGAGGATGCGCTCGCTCATTACAGAGCTGGGCTGTTTTGCACAGCGATTGCCAAGAGGCACTACGGGCTGCAGTTCTAGGTGAAAGCTATGTCCAGAATCTAACTCGGCATAGGCTGCTTTCGGGAGCGGGCAATCAGCAATATAAACAGCCTCACCTGCCTCATTTTTACCGTAAATTCTCATTACATCCCTCACCCAAAATACCGGCCAATATTATCACGACATCAGTCCACCGGTACCCATACCCTGTAGTTCAGATACCATCTCACTGACAGGAGTTGACTCACTGCCACCATCCTTCTCCAACCTATCAGCCTCTGCTGTCAGCTTGCGGGTAGCCGCCTCAATGCGCTTTGTGTCGGCCTCAATCTTTGGCCCGGTTACCTCATCAATCCGCATCGTGCTCAGGGTGCGTTCGATGGACTCAATGCGCTGGATGTTCCGGTCGATGGCCTGCTCGGCTTTGAGGAGCTTTTCATAGAGGGCGAGCCTGTCGGCCATCTCGGTTGCCGTAGCGAGATCCTGCTGCAACGCCTTCAAGGTCTTGGTGACAGAGATAACACGCGCCCGGGTGAATATCAGCTCATCCCTCAGCCTCAACTCCTCGGCCTGGTCGAACAATTCGGGCGCATCGAGGAACTGCGCGTAACCGCCGTGGGTCAGCGCAGGGCGATCGCCAGGCTTCCACTTTGCGACAGGGCTCGGGTTGCCCGGGTTGCCGACAGACTCACGATTCCCCACACCAAAGCGGCCATCTGGCTGGCGCCCCGATTTTCTTTTCGGGTTTTGGCCTGAGTCGTCACCGGGTTGTGTGGATGAGGATAACCTTTCCCCTCTTCCCTCTCCCCCT
>NZ_CAWNZT010000312.1:0-1093 GCF_963878965.1 Aeromonas sp. HMWF015
TCATTGGAGATCTCTATGGCTCATTTGATTGATTCCATGGCCTACACCGGCCAAACACCTTGGCATGGCCTTGGCAATGTCCTCCCCCCACAACAATCCCTGGATGTCTGGCTGCAAGCCGCCGGGATGGACTGGACCATTGAGCAGAGCGATGTGCTGTATCAGGGCTCACCTGACAATCCCATCCTGCACACCTACCCCGACAGCAAAGTCCTCTACCGCTCCGATACCCTGGCACCGCTGTCGGTGGTTTCACAGCGCTACAACGTGGTACAGCCCCATGAGGTGTTGCACTTCTATCAAGATTTGGTGGAGGCCGGTGGTTTCGAGCTGGAGACCGCAGGCTCACTCAAAGGTGGTCGCAAACTCTGGGCCTTGGCCAAGACAGGGCAGGATCTGATGCTCAAAGGCGGTGATCTGGTGAAGTCCTATCTGCTGCTGGCGACCAGCTGTGATGGGACACTCTGCACCACGGCGCAATTCACCTCAGTGCGGGTAGTCTGCAACAACACCCTTCAGGTAGCAGTAGGTAACCAGTCCGCAGCGCTCAAGGTACCCCACTCCACCCAGTTTGACGCAAGTGCCGTGAAACAGGCGCTAGGGCTGGGGGTAAGTCAGTGGGACCTTTTCGGTCAGCATGCCAAAACGCTCAGCCAACGCCCTGTGGCCCCTCAAGAGGCACTGCGCTTTTTCAGTGACCTGTTGGCACAGCCTCTGGACGAAGAGAGCATTGTACTCACTCGACCTGTGCAGCGTTTGCATGAGCTCTACCAAGGGGCGGGCATGGGAGCAGAGTTGGCCAGTTCGCACAACACCGCATGGGGATTGGTCAATGCGGTGACCGAGTATGTCGACCACCATCGCCGTACCCGCAGCCAGGATCATCGGCTGGATTCAGCCTGGTTTGGTCAAGGCGCTCAACTCAAATCCCGTGCCCTGGCACATGCCATCACCTTGCTGCAGTAGGAGAGCGCAACATGTCCGCATTGAACTATGGCGACCACCTTATCTCTCCGCGTATCGGGTATGAGCACCATGGGATCTACGTGGGTAACAATATGGTGATCCACTACCAGGGCCCCTTCTCGGGACA
>NZ_CAWNZT010000313.1:0-3168 GCF_963878965.1 Aeromonas sp. HMWF015
TGCTGAAGGGGTTATCGCAGCGTTCGACCCAACTGAACCGGGCATTTATAGAGGCATCCCCAGCGAGGCTTACCATGCTGGGACGGGGATCTCCAAAAGTGCCTTAGACCTGGCGTTACTCTCCGGCCAGCACTACCGCTACTACAAGATCGACGGCAATCCCCAGAAAGAGACCATCCCGTTTCGGGAAGGGAAAATCCTGCACAAGATCGTACTTGAGTTTGCTGACTTTGAAAGCGAGTACGCCATCGAGCCGCAGTGGCCAGAGGACGCCTACGCTGGCGCCGAGCAGATGAAAGCCGCCATAGAAGCCTACAACGCATCCCTTGAGAAGCGCCCGGACCAACAAGAGCTGGTCGATGCTATCGAGGCATACAACCGGCAGCTAAGCCCCCCTGTTGAGCTGGGAACGAGCCTTGCGGATGCAGAAGTGGCTTACTGCCAACTGTCCGATGAGTTCCAAACTCTCGGGGAAGATGACAAGCGAACCGCGACTGCCCTGAGAACATGTGTCAGGGCCTATAACGACAGCTTGCCTAAGCCACTCAAGACCAAAGGTAGTTACCAGGCTGTGCTGGAAAGCTACGCCCAGATTGGCCCCAAAGAGCTGGAGCGAGCCAAGCATATTAGCACCCTGCCAGACCCTCTCCCCTTGAGCGGTACCAAGGCAGAAATGGCAGAGCGGATCCGCAGTTTTAACCCGGCAGCCAAATTCCTGGATGAGCTGAAGGAGCAGTTCCGTGAAGCGGCCGGTGAACGGACGATCGTCACTCACAACGAGTACATCCATGCCCTGCGATACCGTGAAGCGGTGCTGAATCACCCTGAAGCCGCGGTATTGCTCGATGAAGGTGAGGCGGAGACCAGCATCTACTGGCACCACCCAGAGACGGGGGAACTGCTGAAGTGCCGGCCCGACTGGAAGCGGCCAGACCATGTGTTGGTTGACCTGAAATTCGTCCGCAGCGCCAGCGCCGCTGGATTTGCTCGCGATGCTTCAGCCCACAACTACCACATACAGGATGGCCACTACACCGACGGGTATGAAGCGGTAACCGGTCATCCGGCAAACCTCGTCTTCATCGCGGTTGAGAAAGATGGACCACTGGGCCAGGACGTCTACAAGCCCATCATGGTCGGCGTCTACTACTACGGCCAAGAGGACCGGCGCCGTGGCCTCGAACTGCGAGACATGGCCCTGTGCAACATCATCACCTGGCGAGAACGCGACTACTACCCGGGCCACGATGGCATGGGGGAAATCGCGGTACCGCCGTATCAAGCCGCGGCAGAGCGCCAACGCATCGACCTTGAAGAGCCCTTCATCCCCACTCTGGTTGAAGCCCAGGAACCGGCTGAAGAGCTTCCCGCAAACCTCTTTTAAGGAACCTCGATATGCAAACCACTGTATCGACTCAGACCACCTCTCCGGTGCTGGCCAACGAACGGGGCCAGGCCAACATACTGAACCTCATGATGAATGCCGACTTCATGGCAAGTGTCGACAAGTTGGCGGCACTGATGGCTAGCGGCAAAGCGACCATTCCCCAACACCTGCAGGGTAACCATGCGGACTGCTTTGCCATCTGCCTGCAAGCGCTGCAGTGGGGCATGAACCCTTTCCCCGTTGCCCAAAAGACCCACCTTGTGGGAGGTACCCTGGGATATGAAGCGCAGCTCGTCAACGCCGTTGTCGTCAACTCAGGGGTGATCAAGGGACGCTTTGACTATGAGTTTTTTGGACCGTGGGAGCAGGTTCTCGGTAAGTTCAAAGAGATCCCGAGCAAAGACCCGGCGAAAAAAGGCGCAACGTACCGTTCACCAGACTGGACCTTTGCCGACGAGAAAGGCTGTGGCGTGATAATCCGTGCAACCCTCACTACCGGTGAGGTTCGCACGCTCGAGTTACTCCTGCAGCAGGCAAGAACCCGTAACTCAACACTCTGGGCAGATGACCCGAAGCAGCAATTGGCTTATCTGGGAGTGAAACGCTGGGCTCGCCTCCATACCCCGGACGTCATCATGGGCGTCTACTCGGTTGACGAGCTGGAGGAGCGTGAAATCAACCCGGACTTCACGCCTCAAGGCCCTGACGATGGCAATAAGTCGGCAACCGACAAGCTGGCAGAAAGAGCAGCTGCCATGCGCGCCAAGCAGCAGGAGCAAGCCAAAGCCGGCAGTGTTATCGAAGGAGAAGTGGAACAGATAATCTCTACAGAAGAACACGTGGAACCCCTTCCGGAAACAGCAGTGGTTGACCCGGAGATCGCCGATCAACTGGCGGAAGCCCTGTTCAAACTCGATATCTCCGAGTCGGCCAAAGAACTGCGGGCGGCCTTGGACGAGATATCTCTGCTTGGCGAGAAGCTCAACGAAGAGCAGAAGTCCCAAGCCAATGAGATCTACCGCAAAAACCTCGCCCGCCTGGGCCTCGATAAGAAACGAGCTGCCTAACCCCGATATCGAAAGTCGGGTTCAGCCTGGCTCTACAGTAGAGCCGCTAAGGGCTACAGCCTGATACCCCCAAACCATCCACTGCTGGTCCCACAGAAACGGTGGATAAGTCAGAGGTTATACATGAAGACATTCGAAAGCCCCTACTGCGGTGCAGTAGTCATGGGGCTGGGCGTAGTCATGCCTCACCCCAGGCTCCCCGGTAAGTTCGTCCTGCCCGGTGGAACCATCAGCGATCTGCAACAGGCCGAAGCCGCGGCCAAGAAGCTCCATGAGCTGCAGGTAAAACCAACGCCTCTCAAGCCACGACCATGAGGAGCCAGGCAATGCATACAGACCCCAACAAACTGCTGGCTCTTGAGCGAGCACTCTACCAGATAGACCAACTGAAAGCCCGCCAGCCAGCGGGCTCATCGGTCACTCGCGTCGATCCGCGTCCAGCATTTCGCTGTAAAAGCATCGAGAAGGAGAACAGCCGGTATGTGTACCGAACCCAGTGCCCCTATGTCGGGATCCAGATCAGCATGAGGGATGTGAAATAACCATGAACAGTTACCAAATATCTCAACTCATGATCCTGGCATTACTGGTTATAGGGGGCTCCTTCAGTATGTATGTCAACATTATCAATCCAAACCTTGCTACACGTATTGCCAGCGCAGTTCTTATATATTTTTTAGGGGCTATCACACTCTGGCAGATTTTACGGGTAAC
>NZ_CAWNZT010000314.1:0-1286 GCF_963878965.1 Aeromonas sp. HMWF015
TCAGGCCCAGTTTATCGAGCAGCCGGTGCCCGCCTCCACCCGCGATGTCCGGATGAACCAGTTGCTCGATCACCTGCGTGCCCATCTGGCCGAGCCTCACACCCTGGACTCTCTGGCGGCCCATACCCTGATGAGCCGACGCACCTTTACCCGCCGCTTTCATCAGGCTACCGGCCTCTCGGTGGGTGAATGGCTGCTGGCGGAGCGGCTCAGGCGCAGTCAAGAGTTGCTTGAAGTGAGCGGCCATTCCATCGATCGCATCGCCGAGCTGGTCGGCTTCAAGAGTGCCACCTCCCTGCGCAACCACTTCCGCGCCCGCTTTACCATCTCCCCCAGCGAGTGGCGCCGATCTTTTCGCAGCCAAAACCCCTGATACACAGACTCGATGTTTCACGTGGAACGTGGCCAGAAAAACAAAAAGCCGCTCACAGGGAGCGGCTTTTTTATATCGGGCTGACAGTGTAGGATCTCACCATTGTTGATCATCAACATCCATACAAATCAATCATTTACAGACCTTATCACACTAAAAAATCTCATATAGATTGACATGAATTTAAAAAAATCTCATACATCATAAAAACTTTTGTTTTTGAGCATGTTACATGCCACCATAAGTATCATGCCCTGTTTATAAAATGAGATCTTTCTATAAATCTCTCTATATAACGCATGGGATAGATAGTATCTGTTAAAAATTTAATTTCAAATACAATCTTCTCCACTAAAAATACATTCTCTAGCGAAGTCTGTTAAATGACAAAAATAGCTGTTAATTTCCAATGGATTGCCTGTGAGGCTTTCATTGGCATTTCTAACCATGCACATGGTGCAAAAATCTTTATTTTTACATTTAAGACATTTTGGAAAACTATGCTTCCGCAAATTTCTTAAATAATGAATTTTATCTGAATTAAGCCATATATCATGCAGTTTTCTTTCTTTAACATTTGAAATAACATAACTTTGCCATCCTGCACAAGGATATACATCTCCACTTTCAGTTATACATATCGAAGAACTACAAACACTGCATACGAAATCATCACCAGTAATTTCTTTTTTCTTGGAAAAATCTTGTCTCATTCTTATCAAATAATCAGTGTCATTATTTATTTTACTCTTAATGATGCCTTTTACATCACTTGGTGACAAACGACAGCTAAGATTTTCTATACTATGATCATGCCTTGCGATGATGACATAATCATCACTTGCATGAACATTATGCTTTCTAGCCCACAGAACTACATCCCTATAACAATCTTTATTTTGTTGCATAATAG
>NZ_CAWNZT010000315.1:0-805 GCF_963878965.1 Aeromonas sp. HMWF015
GGGGTCATCGGGTTCTGGTTGTGCATGTGCACCTCCCCGATACTCAGGTACTTGGGAGGCTTCTGGTTGGCAGTGGTCGCGGCCGCGTTGGCTTGGATCAACTGCTGGCCCAGCCCGCCCGTCGGAACACGGCTCTGGTTGCCCTGGCTAAAGCGGGCGAGGGGGGCGTTGATGTTCTCCTGATTGGGCAGGTTGAGATCCGGCATGCTGCCCATCTCGATATTGACGCCCGGGATCATGTTCAGCTTCTCGACCAGCCAATCCACCGCCTGCCCGAGCAGCTTGAACACGCTCCAGTCGGCCATGCTCTTTTTCAGGTCGTCCCAGTAGTAGATGGCTGCCGCCACGGCACCGATCAGCAGCACGATGCCCGCCACGATCAGGCCCACAGGGTTGGCATACATGGCGATGTTGACCGCTAGCAGGATGGCGCGAAAGGTCGCCATCCCGGCATTGAGCAGGGCGAGCGGGGCGGTGATGATGGACCAGGCGATGCCAAGGCCCAGGGTGGCCAGCTTGGCCAGCCCCGCGATCAGCATCCAGGTACCGGTGACCATGCTCAACCCCACGATGGCGAGCAGGGCATAGCTGATGACCTTGGTCAGGTTCGGGAAAAGATGCGTCCAGCGCAGCACGTCATTGGCACCGTCGGCAAAGACGCTGACCACGGCGTTGATGGCCGGCAGCACCACCCCGAACGCGGCGGCGCGAATGGCAAACCAGGCTTGCTCGGCCCGCTGCCACTGGTCAGTCATGGCGGCGGCCATCTGCTCGGCCTTGCCCATGCCGTGGGTGTTGGCCAGCG
>NZ_CAWNZT010000315.1:815-2412 GCF_963878965.1 Aeromonas sp. HMWF015
TTGCAACTGGCCGAGCACGGCGAACTGCTCATCCATCGCGATGCCGGCGGCGGTGGCGTTGGCGCCGATTGCCCCGAACGCATCGGCCATGCCCTGGCCTGTGGTCTTGAACAGCTGCACCGCGAGCGCGGTCTTGCCGGCCACATCCTCGACCCAGTTGGCCTTGCCCATCTGTTTGGCCTGCTGCTCGAAGATACCGTACATGGTGCCCATGTAGTTGGTGATGGTGGCGGTGTCGGCCTTGGTCGCCTTGGCCAGGGTGGTTGATGCGCGGGTGAAGGCGGGCAGCTCGTTACCTTCGAGCCCCGCGATCGCCGACTGGATATCGTAGGAGGAGCGGACAATCTCGGTCGCCGATTCCCCATACTGGATAGAGAGCCTCAACGCCTCACGCCCAAGCGCCCCGAGCACCTCTTTTTGCACATCGAGCGAGGCCACCTCGGCCAGTGCCCTGTCCATCTCGATGGCCGGGCCCAGGGCAGACTGGATCGCCATGCCGCCGGCGGCCACCGTGGTGGCCCCCATTGCCATGCTGCTCCAGCCTTGACGGCCGGCCTTGCTGACCTTGTCCATCTGGGCATTGATGCCAGCAAGGGGCTTGGTGACCTGATCCACCAAAGCCACCTGCATCATCAATTTTTCCATCCAGGCCATAGGTCGTTATCCGTTGAATGCGTTGGCGATGCCCTCGGCCACCGCAGCGGCGTAGGACTCCCGGGCGTGTCGGTCTAACCAGAGGGCGCGGGCCAGGCTGTCGATATCGTCTTCGTCATGGGGCAGGTAGTGGCGCCGCAGCGCCAGCGCCTGCTCCAGGTGATTGCGCTCGATAGCCTCGGCGCGCGCCGTCAGTTTTTTACGGTGATCTCCAGATCGGGGGCGAACTGCTGGTTAATGGCACCCGCCAACTGCAGCGCCGCGCCCGGGCGTTTGAGCAGCTCATCGAGCGCCTCTTTGCTCTCCTGGCAGACGATCTTTTTCAGGTAGTTGTGGGCCGGTGCCACCTTGTCGCTTGGCATCATGTCGTTGATAAAGCCGTTGTAGGCCACCATGGTGGGAGCGAATTTCAGCTCTTTGCCGGCAACGTCCAGAGTGATGATCGGTGTGGTCATGGGGTGGTTTCCTCTTGTTCAATCCAATGGTTCAGGGTGTTGATTTGGGTCTGGCAGCGGCGCAGCGCCATCTGCAGGGTGGGGATAAACCGCACGGCGTCGCCGTAGGTCGCCCCCGTGAAATTAGGTTCCGGGCAGTGGGGCACCAGCCCCGGCGGCGGCAGCCGCTTTACCACCTGTGTTTGCACCACGGTCTTGGGCTGGCTGGAGCAGGCGCAGAGCAGCGTCAGGCAGAGGCTCGCGAGCACAGTCCGGGCGGCCTGCCGGCGGCGTGGCCAGCGCTTGTTCCAGTTCATCGGCGGTCTTCCTCTGTTGTTGGTCGAGCTCGGCCAGGGCGGCATTCTGGGTGCCCAGCAACTTGCGCAGCCCCGCGGCGTCGCGCTGCAGCGTCGCCAGCTGGCTGGCCTGCAGCTGGTTGGTCTGCTGCAGGGAGTTGATGGTCTCGTTGGCGGTGGCGAGCGCCTTGCCACGGCTCTCCAGCATCCGGC
>NZ_CAWNZT010000316.1:0-12349 GCF_963878965.1 Aeromonas sp. HMWF015
CCTTCCCGTGGCGTAAATCCTTGATGCCTGCACTGCGCAGCCGCGCCAGCCTGACGAAGGGTTCGCTGTAGGCGGTGGCGGGCAGCAATTGCTCCAGCCAGTGTCCGGCGTGTTCGAGCGGCGCGCCGTGGTGTGGCGTGCCAATAAAGATCATATTGGCAAGGTGCACAGGCCAGGTGAGCCCGGCCTGGCTGGCATGGTGGCAGGCGCTGCGGGCAACCAGTCCGCCCATGCTGTAGCCCATTATCGTTATCTCTTTGAGCCCTCCCGGCCAGTGGGCGAGCAACTGCTCCAGCAACAGGGCAAGTTGCTGCCCGTTTTGTACGATGGGCAGGCCCGAGTTGTAGCGCAGGTAAAGAGGCTGATAGCCAAGCGCGTTGGCAAGTTGCTCCCCGTGATTGACCGGCTTGCCTTGATGCTCGGTCTGCCACTGCAGATCGTTCATGCAGAGGCCATGGATCATCAGCAGCACCCGTCCCTCGCGGGGTAGATCCTTTGGCATCGCCTGCCAATCGAGGGGCTTGCCCTGATAGCGCAGGGTCATGGGGGTGGCGAGGGCATTGTGGTGCTCGACCAGCTTGTCCCCCAATACGCCGTTGAGCGTGGCGATCAGGGCTGCACGTTTCGGGGTTTCGGGGATCTGGTGGGGCGGCGGAGTGGCTGGCAGGCGGCTGAGCAGTTGGTTGAGGCCGCTGCTTAGGTTGTTGGCGGCGCCATGCACTCCCTTGTAGACCAGCCCGGTGATCCCGGCTGTTTTTCCCTCATCCCGTCCCTTGAGCCCCATACCGCTCAGTACCGCCTGATGTACCGCTTCGGTGATCTCTACCGCGGCAGGCAGCGCCAGGGTCAGCAGTTGCGCCAGCTCGCGGATATCAGAAAGATGCCAGGAAGAGGATGGCGATGGGTCTGTGGCGTCGGTCATGGCAAGCCCTTGTGAAAGCGGGTATCGCGTTGTCGTGCCGCGAAGAGCGCGCGTATCTCTATATCAAACCAAGCTTGCTCCCTTTGTAGTGGGTTTACCAGTAACGGGCCATGCATGGCGGGGCTGATAAGAACCGCTTGCGAAGCCGGTCACGGTAATGACAGGGAAAATCACCTCTACTTCGTCATATGAAGCCACATGGAGAGGTGAGGATGTCGCTGTTTGATGAGGTGCGGGTACAGGATTTGTGTGCACGGTTGCTCGATAGCCAGAACGGAAAGGGCTGCTCCCTTGAGAGTCGGCATGGCCGCGAGTTGAAGGATCTGTTGCAGGCAGTGGCCGGGATCAAGCCGGTTGGCCGAGGTGCTCATTATGTGTTGACCGAGGCGGGACTGGCTTATTTGCTCGGGCAGCTGGCGTTGGTGGCGCCCCCCGAAAAGGACAAGGGTGAGCTGCTGCAACGTTTGGGAGTGAGTTTGCCTGCACGGCTCAATCAGGCCTGCTTTTATGCCCTCTGGCATGGGGACAGCAAGCATTCGCGGTCAGCATCCCTTGCAGCGCCACAGCTTGCGAACTTGTCGCTAACGCAAGATGAGGTGATCCGCATCCGCACCCTCGAGCCGCTCTCACTGGTCGATCGGCAAGGTCAGCAGCACGATATGACGGTAATGATGGCGCTGCTGGGAGAGTTGGCGTTGCCGGAGCGGACTCTGGGCACGCTGGCGGCCATCGGCTGGCAGGGGGAGCGGGTCATTACGGTGGAGAACAAGGGGGCCTTTGTCGACTACCCGCTGCAACCCGGGCAACTGCTGCTCTTTGCTCCCGGTCGCAATACCTCCCTGGCCAAACAGCTGATTCCGCTGCTGCCTGCGGGCGTGCAGTGGGCCCATTTTGGCGATCTCGATCAACGGGGTATCGATATTGCCGTCGAGTTGGCGCGTGAAGTAAATCGACCGGCCATGCTCTGGCTTCCCTGTGAGTTGAAACCTTATCTGGATCACTACGCCCGCCCTGTTCGCACCTTTGCAACGGACAGTGGCAAGGTGCCCTGGCGTGTGACGAAGCAGGCTGAGCAGGTTGATGGTCATGGCACGTCGGCAGGTGTTCCCTGGCTCGATAAACTGATCACAGACGGGACTTGGCTGGAGCAGGAGGTTTTGATTCTGGCCCCTCACTGGCGGAGCTGGTCATTGGAAGAGATGGGCAATCAGGGGTGAAACGGGGAGCCTGTGCTCCCCGTCATTTCGTGGTCAGCTGCTTACTTGGCGTTGATGGGCCCCTTGGTGCCGGCATCATTATCGACCCAGCCATCTTCACCCTTGATGCGGCGATCCCCCTGAATGGTGTAGATGACCATGCCATCCTTGAACACCAGCGCGCCATCGGATTTCTTGGCATTGACCTTCTTGTCGTTGACCCACACCTGATCCTTGCCATCGATGCGGATATTAGCCACGGTGGCGCCGGTTTGGGGGAAGGTGGCGATCCAGTTGCCCGCATAGGGGCTGGCGCTGGTTGCCGCGGCCGGAGCATTGCCAACACCGGCAGCTGCGTTCTCAGCCTTGGTTTTGTTGATATCGCAGCCATTGAGCTCGCTCACCTGAGTGCAGCCCGAGCGCTCCAGCTTCTGCTCATAGCTCAGATTCAGACCGCCCTCCGCGGCCGGGGCGGCCGCGCTAAATCCCGCCTTGGCATTTTCCGCTTTGGTTTTGTGAATGTCACAGCCCTGCGCCTCGGTGACCTGGGTGCAGCCGGATCGCTCCAGTTGCTCGGCATATTTGGCACTGATGGCGTGGGCAGGGGTGATACCGAGCAGGATCAGGGTGATGAGCAGAGCAGCATTCCTGGACATAGATAATCCCTCAAAGATGTAAGTCATGCAGGTTCTTCCGCGCAGTTGCGGCAGTGAACGTCGGCCTCTTCTGAGCATCCGAGACAGATGCGCAGCTGGCGTATTCACGTTAGCACCTTGGGCCAACCGCGCCCAGCGATGTGGCCGGAAGATAAGGCGAGAGGCGATACGGGAGTGCAGGGGAGGCGAGATAGCAGCAGTGTCAACGCTGGAGAGATCCTTCCAAGAGAAAAGGTGTTGCGGGCATTATCATAATGATAACGACAGCCCCACTGATATCATTTCAGCCCCTGATACTGACCTTTGATGATAATTCTCACCGACGCCGAGATATTGCCTCTGATTATTATCACCTTGCTATTTTATGGCCTGGCTGATCTGCTCACCTTTTTATGGATTAAATCGCTGAAATAGCCGCTGATTTTGTGGGTGGCATCACACACTTTCGCCATTTATTAATATCTGCCTGCATTTTATTGGTTTGGCACGGTTATTGATTGCCTCATATCGACGCTAACCGACGCGCTCACCCACAACCGGGATGCTGGTGACATCGTGAGTGAAAGGGGAGCTATCCATATCTCATCCAATGATTGGGGCGAACGATGAAAGCAGTTAACGAATTAATCAAAGAGATCAGAGCACTCAAATCCAACCTGCATGAAAAAGATTTTCTGCTGACCTGGGAGCAAACTCCTCAGGAGCTGGAGCTGGTATTGAAACTGGCCGAATCCCTCAAGACCCTGCGCGCCGAAAATATCTCTACCAAACTGTTTAATAGCGGGCTCGGTATCTCGGTTTTCCGCGATAACTCCACCCGAACCCGCTTCTCTTATGCCTCTGCGCTGAACCTGCTCGGTCTGGCCCAGCAGGATCTGGATGAGGGTAAATCCCAGATCGCCCACGGCGAGACCGTCCGTGAAACGGCCAACATGATCTCCTTCTGCGCCGATGCCATCGGGATCCGTGACGACATGTTCCTCGGTGCCGGTAACGCCTATATGCGCGAAGTGGGCGCCGCACTGGATGAAGGGTTCGAGAAGGGCGTGCTGCCCCAGCGTCCGGCGCTGGTCAACCTGCAGTGCGACATTGATCACCCGACCCAGTCCATGGCTGATCTTGCCTGGTTGCAGGAGCACTTCGGCAGTCTGGAGAGCCTCAAGGGCAAGAAGATTGCCATGACCTGGGCTTACTCCCCGAGCTACGGCAAGCCGCTCTCTGTGCCCCAGGGCATCATCGGCCTGATGACCCGCTTTGGCATGGACGTGACCCTGGCCCATCCGGAAGGGTATGACCTGATCCCGGACGTGATCGAAGTGGCCAAGGAGAATGCCAAGGCCTCCGGCGGCAGCTTCCGTCAGGTCACCTCCATGGAAGAGGCCTTCAAGGACGCCGATATCGTCTATCCCAAGTCCTGGGCCCCCTACAAGGTGATGGAGCAGCGCACCGAGTTACTGCGTGCCAATGACCACGCCGGCCTCAAGGAGCTGGAGAAACATTGCCTTGAGCAGAACGCCAAGCACAAGGATTGGCACTGCACCGAGGAGATGATGAAGCTCACCAAGGGGGGCGAGGCGCTCTATATGCACTGCCTGCCGGCCGATATTTCCGGAGTCTCCTGCAAAGAGGGTGAAGTGACCGAAGGGGTATTCGAGAAATACCGTATCGCCACTTACAAAGAGGCGAGCTGGAAGCCCTATATTATCGCCGCCATGATCATGGCCCGTAAATTCTCCGCCCCGGCAGAAACCCTGGAGAATCTGATTAAAGAGGCGCAAAAGCGGGTGAAATAAATAACAGCAGGGGCAGGGTGAATAATCATCCTGCCCACGCTGTCGAACACATTATTTCGAGTTTTCTCCCCGTGGTATCTGAATAACGGATCTCCCGGCGAGGCAGCTCTTTGTCAGGTAACGCCTAGTGAGGTAAGCATGTCCCAATTTTCGCTGAAGATGGATATTGCCGATAACCGCTTTTTTACCGCCGAGCCATCACCGCTGTTTTCCCGTGTTGAAGCACAAAAGGCTCGCGCTTTTCATAAAAAACTGGCCGGTTATGAGCCGACCCCATTGTGCGACCTGAAAGATCTGGCCGCCTATATCGGGGTGAAAAATATATTGGTCAAGGACGAGTCAAAGCGTTTTGGCCTCAATGCCTTCAAGATGCTGGGTGGCGTTTATGCCATCGCCAACCTGCTCTGTGAAAAATACGGGGTGGCCATCGAGGATTTCTCCTTCGACCTCATCAAACGCACCATCAAGGAGCCGATGACCTTCGCCACCACCACAGATGGCAACCATGGTCGCGGCGTTGCCTGGGCCGCCAAGCAGGTGGGTCAGCATGCGGTGGTCTACATGCCCAAGGGCTCTGCCCAGGAGCGGGTGGATCACATCCTTAACCTCGGTGCCGAGTGCATCGTCACCGACATGAACTACGACGACACCGTGCGCCTCACCATGAAGATGGCCGAAGAGCGCGGCTGGCACATAGTGCAGGACACCGCCTGGGAGGGTTACACCAAGATCCCGACCTGGATCATGCAGGGTTACTCCACTCTGGCCGACGAAGCGGTCGAGCAGATGCAGGCCATGGGCATCAAGCAGCCCACCCACGTGCTGCTGCAAGCCGGGGTCGGAGCGCTGGCGGGCGGTGTGCTCGGTTATCTGGTGGACTGCTTCGGGGCGAAAAACCTGCACAGCATCGTGGTCGAGCCGGATCAGGCCGACTGCATCTACCGCTCCGGTGTGGTGGGGGAGATGGTCAATGTGGGGGGCGACATGCGCACCATCATGGCCGGTCTTGCCTGTGGTGAACCCAATCCGCTCGGCTGGCCGCTGCTCAGAAGCTGCACCACCCAGTTCATCTCCTGTCACGACAAGGTGTCGGCGCTGGGCATGCGAGTGCTGGGCAACCCCCTTGGCAATGATCCCCGCATCATCTCCGGCGAATCCGGCTCGGTCGGTACCGGCGTACTGGCTGCGGTGCGCCACCACCCGGATCGCGCGCCGCTGATGGCGCGTCTCGGGCTGGATAGCAACTCGGTCGTGCTGATCATCAACACCGAAGGGGATACCGATGTGAAGCACTACCGGGAAGTGGTGTGGGAAGGCAAGCATCCTGCCTGCGACTAGCTCTCCCGCCAGAGCAGAGACACGAATTGAAGCATTGATCGCGCCTCGCCAACGGGGCGCGGTAACGGGCACAGGGCGCGGCCGACGAACAGGCCGCGCACTCTCAGTTGTTATGGAGAATCACAATGAGCAAGCAAATTCCGTTTGAAATGGTGTTGGAGAAGGCCTACCAGTACAAGGCCGAGATGAGTCAGTTCCTGCGCGACATGATCGCCATCCCGAGCGAGAGCTGCGATGAAGAGCGCGTCGTGCTGCGCATCAAGCAGGAGATGGAGAAGGTTGGCTTTGACAAGGTCGAGATCGACCCCATGGGCAACGTGCTGGGCTATATCGGCCACGGCCCGCACCTGATCGCCATGGATGCCCACATCGATACCGTGGGCGTCGGCAACATGGCCAACTGGAAGTTCGACCCCTATGAGGGGATGGAAGATCACGAGATCATCGGCGGTCGCGGCGCATCTGACCAAGAAGGGGGCATGGCCTCCATGGTTTATGCGGGCAAGATCATCAAGGATCTGGGACTGGAAGACGAGTACACCCTGCTGGTAACCGGCACCGTGCAGGAAGAGGATTGCGACGGTTTGTGCTGGCAGTACATCATCGAGCAGAGCAAGATCCGCCCCGAGTTCGTGGTCAGTACCGAACCCACCGACTGCCAGATCTACCGTGGCCAGCGCGGCCGCATGGAGATCCGCGTCGAGGTGCAGGGGGTCAGCTGCCACGGCTCTGCGCCGGAGCGCGGTGACAACGCCATCTTCAAGATGGGCCCGATCCTCGGCGAGCTGCAGGAGCTGAGTCACAACCTCGGCAACGACGACTTCCTCGGCAAGGGCACCCTGACCGTCTCCGAGATCTTCTTCACTTCGCCAAGTCGCTGCGCCGTGGCCGACAGCTGCGCCGTCTCCATCGACCGTCGTCTGACCTGGGGCGAAACCTGGCAAGGGGCGCTGGACGAGATCCGTGCCCTGCCTGCGGTGCAAGCCGCCGGTGCCGAGGTCTCCATGTACCAGTACGATCGTCCGGCTTATACCGGTCTGGTCTACCCGACCGAGTGCTACTTCCCGACCTGGAAGGTGGAAGAGGATCACATCACCGTCAAGACCCTCTCCAAGGCGTACACCCAGCTGTTCAACAAGGCGCCGGTGGTGGACAAGTGGACCTTCTCGACCAACGGGGTCTCCATCATGGGTCGCCACGGCATTCCTGTCATCGGTTTTGGTCCGGGTAAAGAGCCGGAGGCCCATGCCCCGAACGAGAAGACCTGGAAAGAGCATCTGGTCAAGTGCGCCGCTATGTACGCCGTGATCCCCATGCTCTATCTGGCCGAACTGGACAAGTAAGGGGTCTGCCGGGCGGTGACTGCCATCGCCGTCCGGCTGTGGCAAATGTGGCAAGTGCCCCGTCTGTGTTGAGGCGGGGCCTTGCTGTTTGAAGCGATGTGATGTTCGAGGTGGTGGGGATGAAACGGCTGATCAAGAACGGCGTGCTGGTCGATGCACAGGGTGAATATCGTCAGGATCTGCTGATCGAGAACGGGGTGATCCGTATCCGTGCCGCCGATATCCAGCCCGATGGCGAGACCGAAGTGATCGATGCCAGCGGCTGTTACGTGATGCCGGGCGGCATCGACGTCCACACCCACTTCAACATCGATGTCGGGATTGCCCGCAGTTGCGATGACTTTTTCAGCGGTACCCGTGCCGCCGCCTGTGGTGGCACCACCACCATTATCGACCACATGGGATTTGGCCCGGCGGGGTGCAATCTGCATCACCAGCTGGCCCGCTATCACGATTACGCCGCCGATCAGGCGGTGATCGACTATAGCTTTCACGGCGTGATCCAGCATGTGGATGACGCCATCCTCCACGAGATGGCCGCCATGGTGCAGGAGGAGGGGATCAGCAGCTTCAAGCTCTATCTCACCTACCAGTACAAGCTGGGGGACCATGACGTGCTGCGTGCCCTGGCCCGCCTCAAAGAGGTGGGGGCGCTCGCCACCGTCCATCCCGAGAACGATGCCGCTATCGCGGCGCGCCGGGCGGCCCTGCTGGCCGCGGGTCACCATGAACCCTGGTATCACCCGCAGAGTCGCCCGCTGGAGTGCGAAGCCGAGGCGGTGGCCCGGATGATCAATCTGGCGGGGCTGGCGGGCAATGCGCCGCTCTATATCGTCCACCTCTCCAACGGACTGGGGCTGGAGTATCTGAAACTGGCGCGCCGTCAGGGTCAGCCGGTCTGGGTGGAGACCTGCCCGCAATATCTGCTTTTGGATGATTCCTGCTACTACCGGGAGAACGGGGTCGACTATCTGCTGAGCCCGCCGCTGCGCTCGCGCAGCGAGCAGGACAAGCTGTGGGTCGGCGTTGCTGCGGGCGATATCGACACGGTGGCGACCGATCACTGCAACTTCTCCCACGCCCAGCGCATGACCCTCTCTGGCGGTGATTTCAGCCTCTGCCCCAACGGCTTGCCCGGGGTCGAGAACCGGATGTTGCTGCTGTTTGCCCACGGGGTGCTCGGCGGGCGCATCTCGCCGTCGCGCTTTGTGGCGCTCACCAGCGCCAATTCGGCGCGCCTGTTTGGCCTCTGGCCGCGCAAGGGCAACTTGCAACCGGGGGCCGACGCCGATCTGGTGCTGATGGATCCCCGTGGCGAGACCCTGATCCGTCACGCCGCCTTGCACGACAACGGCGACTACAGTCCCTACGAGGGGATGCGCTGTCCCGGCCAGATCAGGATGACCCTCAGTCGCGGCGAGATAGTCGCTTGCGACGGCGAATTTACCGGACAACGGGGGCATGGCCGCTTTTTGGCCAGAGCGCCCTTTGATCCGGCGTTGGCGCCTGATCTGCACTCGCCTTGCCCCGCTGTTGCTGGCTGACAATCCGTTCGAAACAGACAGAGCAGCAAGGTTATGTGAACAACGAAAGGTGGGCCGGTATTGCGCCGGCTTGTCCCATCACTGGAGATAACAAGATGAAACAGAGAATCGTACTGGCCCTTGGTGGCAATGCGCTGGGCAACAACCTGCCCGAGCAGATGAAGGCGGTGCAGAGCACGGCGCACACTATCGCCGACCTGATCGCCCAGGGGCACGAGGTGGTGGTCACCCACGGCAACGGGCCGCAGGTGGGGATGATCCAGCAGGCGTTCGAAGTGGCGGCCCGCCACGAGCCAAAATCCCCCCATCTGCCGATGTCGGTCTGCGTGGCCCTGAGTCAGGGTTATATCGGCTATGACCTGCAAAATGCCCTGCGCGAAGCCCTGCTGGAGCGCGGCATCCACAAGCCGGTCGCCACCCTGGTGACCCAAGTGGAGGTGGATAAAAATGATCCCGCCTTCCTCGACCCGAGCAAGCCCATCGGTGGCTTCTTCAGCAAGGAGGAGGCCGAGGCGCTGATGGCCAAGGGCGAGCGGCTCAAAGAGGATGCCGGTCGTGGCTATCGTCGGGTGGTGGCATCCCCCAAACCCGTCGACATCATCGAGAAGGAGACCGTCTCTGCCATGCTGGCCGCCGGTCAGGTGGTGATCACCGTCGGTGGCGGCGGCATTCCGGTGCTGCGGGAGGGCAATCACCTGCGCGGTGCCAGCGCGGTGATCGACAAGGATTGGGCCAGTGCCAAGCTGGCGGAGCTGATTGATGCCGACATGCTGATCATCCTCACCGCGGTGGAGAAGGTCGCCATCAACTTCGGCAAGCCCGATGTGCAGTGGCTCGATACTCTGAGCGTGGCCGATGCCAACAGCTTTATCACCCAGGGGCAGTTTGCCAAAGGATCCATGTTGCCCAAGGTGGAGGCGGCGCTCTCGTTCGCTACCTCTTTGCCGGGGCGCAAATCCCTGATCACCCTGCTGGAGAAGGCCGCCGAGGGGATCGCAGGCAAGACCGGGACCGTGATCAGCCTGTAGCGTGCAACGCGATGATGGGGTGATAGACAGGGGGCCTTGGCCCCCTGCTGTTTTTGGCTAGGGCGCTGCCGCGGCTGAGGTTGATTTGCTCACAGGCAAATTGCCCATAGGCTATTCGCCCGTAGGGAATGGGCAGCCCGCCAGCACAGGGGTAAGATGGCCACCCCGATAAGGGTTGGCCCATCGGAACAAGAGGCGAAAGGCAGAGCAATGCGTGGTGAGAGATGAGTGGAAAGATCAATATGGCGGCGCTGGGGGGATTGGTCCTGCTCACCGCTATCTGGAGTTACAGCTGGATCGTGATGAAGCAGGTGATGCTCTACGCGGGGGCCTTCGAGTTCACCGCCCTGCGCTGCCTGTGCGGATCCCTGGTGTTGTTGCTGGTGCTGGCCCTGCGCGGGCGCCGTTATCTCAAACCCACTCCGTTTCGCTATACCCTCGCCATCGCCCTGTTCCAGACCTGCGGCATGGTGGGATTGGCCCAGTGGGCCCTGATCAGCGGCGGGGCGGGCAAGGTGGCTATTCTGAGCTACACCATGCCGTTCTGGGTGGTGATCTTCGCGGCGCTCTTTCTCGGCGAGCGGATGCGCAAGCTCCACTATCTGGCGGTCGGGGTGGCTGCTTGCGGGCTGCTGTTGGTGATCGAGCCCTGGCAGTTGCACCTCGATTCCATGAAGAGCGCGCTGTTGGCGATCCTCTCCGGCATCTGCTGGGGGATCAGTGCCATCATCGCCAAGCGGATGTATGCCCGCCACCCCGGGGTGGATCTGATGGCCCTCACCACCTGGCAAATGATATACGCCACCATAGTGATGGCGCTGGTGGCTGCTCTGGTGCCGGAGCGCCCCATCGACTGGCAGCCCTACGTGATGGGGGCGCTGGCCTATAGCTCCATCTTCGCCACCGCCATCGCCTGGAGTCTCTGGCTGTTTGTGCTGAAAAAACTACCAGCGGGGATTGCCAGTCTCAGCACCCTGGCGGTGCCGGTGACCGGCGTGCTGCTCTCCTGGTGGCTGCTGGGGGAAAACCCGGGCCCGGTGGAGGGGAGCGGCATCGCCCTTATCGTACTGGCGCTGTTGGTGATTAGCCGCCAGGGCAAGCGCTCCGTGGTATCGGTAGCGGGGGAGACCCGTATCAAGCACGGCTGAGTGGTGACTGGGCTGCCAGTGGCACGATAAATGGCACTCAAAAGAGCCCGCGACAGGGGGCAAACCCCTCGTTACAATGGCGTTACATAGCTGTGTTGACGCGCAGGTATTTGATTTATTGTGTTTATTTCAACAAACGTAACGGCAAGGATGAAACCGTATGATGACGCTGGTGTGGTTGGCCGTGGGGCTGGTGTGTCTGGTGATGGGGGCTGAATATCTGGTGCGGGGGGCGGCGCGCCTTGCCACCATGATGGGCATCTCCCCGTTGGTGGTGGGATTGACCATAGTGGCTTTTGGGACCAGTGCTCCCGAGCTGGCGGTGAGTATCCAGTCTGGCCTCGAGGGGCAGGCGGGGATCGCCGTGGGTAACGTGGTCGGCAGCAATATCTTTAACGTGCTGTTTATTCTCGGTATCTCGGCCCTGATCGTGCCGCTGGTGGTCTCCCAGCAACTGGTGCGCTTCGATGTGCCGCTGATGATCGCCGTGTCGCTGCTGGTGCTGCTGTTTGGTTGGGATGGCCGGATCTCCTTCTTCGAAGGTGCCTTGCTGTTTGCCGGCATAGTTGCTTACACCGCGTTTCTGTTTGTGCAGAGCCGCCGTGAAACCAAGGCGGTACAGGCGGAATATGAGCAGGAGTTTGGCCAAAAAGAGCCCGAGACACCCCACAGCTTGCCCCGCAACCTGCTCTTTATCGTGGCGGGATTGGGGATGTTGATCCTGGGCTCCCGTTTGCTGGTCAGCAGCGCGGTGGAGATTGCCCACTACTTCGGGGTGAGCGATCTGGTGATCGGTCTCACCATAGTGGCGGCAGGTACCTCCTTGCCCGAAGTGGTGACCTCCATCGTTGCCGCCCTGCGCGGGGAGCGGGATATCGCGGTGGGCAACGTGGTCGGCAGCAATATCTTCAACATCCTCTGCGTGCTGGGGCTCACCTCCATGGTGACGCCGGGAGGGCTCGAGGTGTCGGCTACCGCCCTGCAATTCGATATTCCGGTGATGATTGCGGTGGCGCTCGCCTGCCTGCCCATCTTCTTTACCGGTTACACCATCGCCCGCTGGGAAGGGGCGCTGTTTCTGGCCTACTACATCGGCTACACCTGCTGGCTGATCCTCCACGCCACATCCAGTCCGCTGCAAAGCCAGTTCAGTGCGGCGCTGACCGGTTTCGTGTTGCCGCTCACCGCCATCACTCTGGTTGTGCTGGCGGTGCGTGCCTGGCGTTTGCAACGAACCCTGTCGTGACGCAGGTTCCCCTGATGTAAAGGGGCTGCATCAACCGACAGACCGAAAAAAGCCCCACCATCACGGTGGGGCTTTTGCTTGGCGCTGAGGGGGCGCGCAGAGCCTTTATTGGCGCTTGGCTAGGTGCATCATGGC
>NZ_CAWNZT010000317.1:0-1814 GCF_963878965.1 Aeromonas sp. HMWF015
GCGTTGCGCATACCCACTTTCTGGCTGTTGGACTGGGATTGCAGACGGGTAGCAATTTGCAGACCGGCAGCATCGTCAGCGGCAGAGTTGATACGCAGACCGGTACCCAGACGCTGCATGGCATTGCTTGCCATTTTGTTGGTGGAGTTCAGCTGGTTCTGGGTGACCATATTGGCAAAGTTGGTGTGAATTGACAGACTCATTTTCGTTTCCTCGAAATGGATGCTGCCGCTGGCAGCGCTTGGGTAGACCCCCCTAGAAAACGACCATAGCCACGTGAAAATTAAATTTTTTTCTTTTGCTGATGGTTATTTCTACGCAGTCACTCACCCTGGAAACAATTAGCCTCAGTCCAACCCCGACCCACCGACCAGATTACCAATAAAAAAACCGCTCGATACAAGTCGAGCGGTTGGTATCAAACAATCTCAATGTAGTCAGGTCAATAACGCGACAACCCCCTGACGGGTGACATTAGCCTGTGCCAGCAAACCAGACATGGTTCCCATATATCCCCCTTGCGACAGTCGCGCAGAGAGTGAAGATTGCAGTTGTGCCAACTCATCTTGCTGCAAGCTTTGGGTACGCGCCTTGACCTTATCCAACTGCAAGACCATCTTCTGACGAAACTGCTTTAGTTCACGCACCGAGTGCTCTATCTCACCCAGCACGCGTTTCAGCCGTTGTTGCTCCTGGCGGATCTCGCCCTTGGTGATCCCCTCGGCCATGCGGGTTAGCTGTCCGGATTTGGGCTTGAACTGCACCGGGATCGGGTTGCCTGCCGGGATACGAACCCCCTCCCCCCGGATCAACACCGGCTCATCCAGTTTGCGGCGATGGGGTTCAGCAACAGAGAGTTCCAGCTTGCCCAGTTCATTCAATCTGGCCTGGATATGCTCTTTACGCAGCGCCCGATCGAGCATGGTGACAACCTCACCCTCTCGCGCTCCGGCCGAGATGGTCACCTCCACCGCACTGTTACTCTGGGGAAACGAGAACACCAGTCGCTCAGTGCTATTTTTGACGCTTAATAAATCCAGATGCTCGGCACTGAAGCGGGGACGCAGCTCCTGAGCCGATGCGATGAGTCTTGGTTTGAGCTCCTCCGTCAAAGGCCCTCTTGGTTGGGTGACTTTCTCTTCCAGCATTTTTAAGCGATTGGTCACGTCACTGCTGGCCAGCTCGCGCTGACCCAGTTGGCGTTCCAGCCGCTTCAATTCCCCCCAAACCAGATTAAGCGCCTGTTCGCCGCTCTGGGCATGGGCAATGCGCTGTTGCGCAGCACCGATCAGGGCCCATCTGTCCATCCGGATAATATTGGGGTGGCGCTCAGTCTGCTTGCGGTTTTCCGGAGTGTGAGCCTGTGCAGTTGCGCGGCCCTGCAACCTGGGCTTTGCCTGTGGCTCTGCAACGCCTCCAAGACGGGTTTGCTGGACCTGCATCATGACTCCTCTGCTCGTTACGGCATGTAGTTGAACAAGCTAAGACCATTAACCTTGGCAAAAGCTTGCTGCTGCACCTGTAATGCCATCAGGACGTGGGCCTGTCGGGTCGCGGCCTCGGCATAGTCCAGCGACTCTATCTGGTTGCTCACTTCCTTGCTATAGACGCCTTTCTCGGCATGGCTCTCGTCAATCTGATCCAACAGATTGATCCGGGCACCAATCGTGCTGACCGCCTGGCTGATATTATCTTGCAGCGTCTGGCTGCGATCCAGCATGGCTCGTGCCTGCTCGATGGCGTCAGGTGCTGCGTCATTAATTGCCTTCACCATACTATCGAGTTGTTTGAAAAAATCGTCAGGCTGCAAAAAA
>NZ_CAWNZT010000318.1:0-1864 GCF_963878965.1 Aeromonas sp. HMWF015
CCAATCACCTCACGTCGGGTGGCAAAGCGGTTACGCTGGCTGCACACAGCACCGGCTGGTATCTGGCTACGGCCGAGGGGGGCAAGCCCGTTTTCTGGGTCCACCTCGATGTTAACGGCAGTTACAGCGTCCATCTGGTTGGCCAGCTTGATCACGGTGCACAGGGCAAGGATGAGTTGACCATCGAAGTGCCGCTGTTTGTCACCGATCATGATGGCGATCGCAGTCCGAACGTCAGTGTGACCGTGACTGTACAAGATGACATGCCTATCGGCACTGTGCTGGCTCATACCCTGAGCGAGGGGAGCAGTACCGTGACCGGCGATCTGCTGCCGACCGCCAATGAAGGTGCGGATGGTGCCCGTGTCGAGTCGATCACCATCAATGGCCAGACGTACGCCATCAATGGCTCTTTGATACAAGATGTGATGAGCCCCGATGGCAAGCAGGTGATGGGAACCCTGACCATCTCTGCCGACGGCTCCTACTCCTTCAAGCCTGCGGCCGGTTTCAATCACGATGCAAGTCAGCTCAGTCAGGTGGTGACAGCCCATCTGGTCGATGGCGATGGCGATCGTGCAGACAGCACCCTGACCCTCAATCTGCAGGATGAAGCGGTGCGTTTTACCGTTAGCGCAGCCATTGGTAACGAAGATCAGGGGGCGCAAGACCCGAGGCTGGGTATCCCTATCAACATGCAGCTCGATATTGGCGATTTCGATCGCGGTGAGCATGTGGATCAGTTGCTTATCCAGGCGCCTGCCAATGCCCATGGCACCTTCTATTACAACGGCGTAGCGCTGACCACTACGGCTGATGGCAAGTGGTTTATCGTGCCGCCAGCGGCCATGGTGACCAGTGATAATGTTCATTACACCACTCAGGGGGTGACCTTTGTGCCTTCAAGCAACTGGTCGAGCTGGAGCAATGGCGGTCAGCCGCTGCACTTCCAGGTGCAACTGCAGGTCGGTGTCACCGAAGGGGCGGAACCTGCGGCTGTAACGGGCGATCTGGCTGTGACAGTGCGCGGCGTGGCCGACAAGCCGATGTGGAACACAGCCAACACCACTCGCCACTATGACACCAATGAAGACAGCATGGGTATCAAGCTGGACGTCAAGGCGAGCCTGACTGATACCGACAGATCCGAGACGTTGACCTATCAGATCAAGCTGGAAGCGGGCAAGGGAACCCTGATGCTCGACGGTGCTGAGCTCAAGCCAAATAACAGTGGCATCTACACCGTTTTGGCCGGCGACATCAACAAGGTGACTGTGGTTCCGGGCAAGGATTTCAGTGGTGACATCAAGCTGTCGGTGACGCCGATCAGCACCGAGAAGAACCCGATCGCTCAGGGTCAGGGTACGGCGCAGGGAGACAAGATTGATCTGGTGATCAACGTCAATCCGGTGGCCGATGACGCCAAGCTCACCGTGCGTGACATTCAGGGCAAGGAAGACACCCTGCTCGATCTGGGCAGCAAGATTGCCCTTGCTCATCTGGGTGACAAACTCGATGGCTCCGAGCAGATGTTTGTCCGCATCAGTGGCCTGCCTGACGGTGCAACCTTGTTGCTGGGTGGTTCCGCCGTTGCACAGAACATAGCCGGTTACTATGAGGTTCCTTTTGATCGGATTGGCGAACTCAAGCTGCAACCGCCGAAAAACAGCAACGTCGATTTCGACCTGACCATCAAGGGGGTGGTGAAAGACACGGCGACCTTGACCGATGCGAACGGCCAGACCCATACCGTGGTGAACGAAAAGGAGACGGGCTCCCAGACCCTTCATGTGGATCTGGTGGGGGTGGTGGATCAGCCCCATTTCGAGCTTGGCAATACCGGCTGGGAGGCCGAAGGGACAGG
>NZ_CAWNZT010000319.1:0-362 GCF_963878965.1 Aeromonas sp. HMWF015
CTCCCTAACATCCTTGGGCGCCCTGCAATAACTCGCTCCATGACTCCAGAGAGTTTTTCTATATTGAAACCATCATAGATGCGCTTCACAGAATAAAGCTCTTGGTTTGCTTCAGATGCTAATTTATCCTGAATATCCCTAATATGTTCATAAGAAAATGGCAAATCTGAAATACGCTCAATTAATCGGTCTCTCCCCATCTCTTTTGGAAGTATTATGCCTCGTTTAAAAACCAATTTCCTTAAAGCCGTATCTGACATCTTCTGTTTGTTTGAGTGCAAAGCAGTAAATATATCACTTTCGTTTGAAAATAATGTTGCCTGGTACTTATTCATAAAAATGACACCTGTTTTCAGTAGTTG
>NZ_CAWNZT010000319.1:372-1172 GCF_963878965.1 Aeromonas sp. HMWF015
TTGACAAATGGCAGAGATTTTACTCTCTCATTAACCAATTCAAGTTGAGAAGTAGTAAATGAATATAATTGTGCATAAGACTTTATCGCTTCCTCAAGGTAATCACCAGAAGCAGATGAGAAAGGGGTAATGATGTAGATCCGATCAAATTGATGAAGCAATTGATAGTTAAATATATATTCCAAAAGAAATATGAAATGCTCTTCTGTATTAATGTCTTCTTGCCAATAAATGTTCAGAATGTGTTTAGTTATGCGTTCCCCATCTTCGGTATCCGCACGTAGAAAATTATGTTCATAAGAATAAAAAAGCATTCCAGATGTAATCATCTCTAGTGAGGCAGGAAGATTTTTATCTCTAGCTACAAATTTATTGTGTTTATCTGGATAAAAGAATGAGCATAATGTGTAGTCTGGTATTTTTTGCCATAGTAATTCTTTCTGTTGAGTCGCACGGCCATCAATATTTCTACGCGCTTCTATATTCTCGGTGACATCAAGTAAAAACCTAATAAGCCGAGGTGAAAAGATAGCTATTAACGATGTATCAGGTAAGGGAAATCTAGCTTTTTCTACGTTAGGAATTCTCTCAAACAGCTCAGAGTCATATTCATTATCATGATTATAAATGAACAACATTCCATGGACATTGAAGTTACTAGATTTATTCTTCAAATACATTTTCTGCCATTCATTACTTAACTTAGCACATTCAACTTGCTGCCCAAGACTTTCCACAGCCTCTAATATACCTTTGCTATGTTTTTTCTCTATTGTAACTTTAGAATAAGACTTCAGGTC
>NZ_CAWNZT010000319.1:1249-4426 GCF_963878965.1 Aeromonas sp. HMWF015
AGTTTGAATATACTGAACAATGTTTGTATATGGATCCGTATATGAAAAAACAACATCTGTAGGGTGTGTTTTATTTGGTTCAATCGCTTTTGCTTGAGAATCAGACAAGTGTGAACGCATGCAGCATTGCCAATTCAAATCAGTCTTTTTATTAAATTCCCATTTAAGCTCATAGAAAACCCTACTTGAGACGATACCTGCAATTTCATCAATGTTTTTTGTTTCTGCCACTTTACATCACCCATAAATGATTTTTTTGACAATAGCCATCTTGTCTTCCGTAAACCGTAGCGACAATAACTGTTGCTTAAATTTCATCAAATAATCAGTGCTATTGTGATGCATTCCCCACTTTTGACTATTCAAGTGAGCATTGAACAAAACGGGAATTAATAACCAAACAATAATGCATATAGTACAAGCATTAATATGGATGACCTTGTCCAAGCCATAACACGATTTTTGCACTGGCGAAACGATATCAAGAACCATCGTTACACCAGAGAGACAATCCTGTTGGAGCAAACAAAGCAAAGCGGCAAGAAGTGGCGGGGATCTGCCCCTCCGATCTGCTTGCCGCTATCTGTTACCGCAGGAGTAAACGTCGTTAGCGACCCAAAAACGGCTCCCAGTCCTTGAACACCGGCTGCAACCCCGCCTGTCGCACGGCAGCGGCCACTTCCCCCACCGGGCGATCGTCGTGGATGGCGAACTGCTCCAGCTCCTCCGCATCCCCTTCGGCATAGCCCCCCGGCTGGGTGCTCGACTCGGCGGACATCTGGGTGATGCCAAGGCGCAACGCGCCGTTGCGAAACGTAGCCGACTCGCGGGTGGAGAGGGACAAGTCCAACGTGGGCGAGAAGAGGCGCCAGGCGCAGATAAGCTGGGCCAATTGGCGATCCGACATGACCACGGCAGGCTCCAGCCCACCGGTGCAGGGGCGCAGGCGCGGGAAGGAGAGCGAGTAGCGGCTCTGCCAGTGGTGGCGCTCAAGCCAGCTCAGATGCTCGGCGACAAAGTAGCTGTCGGTGCGCCAGTCCGAGGAGAGACCGATCAGCGCCCCCAACCCGATTTTGTCGATACCGGCGCGGCCCAGCCGATCCGGCGTGGCGAGGCGCCATGCGATGTCCCGCTTGTTGCCGCGCAGATGGTGGCGGGCGTAGGTGGTGGCGTTGTAGGTCTCCTGATAGACCATGACGGCGTCGAGGCCGAGGCTCTTCAGCTCGGCATATTCGGCCTGCGAGAGGGGCTGCACCTCCATCCCCACCGTGCTGAAGTGGCGGCGGATGATGGGCATCACCTCGCGAAAATAGGCGAGCCCCACCTTGTGCTCGTGCTCGCCGGTCACCAGCAGCACGCTATCAAAACCGCGCGCCTTGATGGCGAGACACTCGCGCTCTATCTCC
Source organism: Aeromonas sp. HMWF015 (assembly GCF_963878965.1). Classification (NCBI taxonomy): domain Bacteria; kingdom Pseudomonadati; phylum Pseudomonadota; class Gammaproteobacteria; order Aeromonadales; family Aeromonadaceae; genus Aeromonas; species Aeromonas sp. HMWF015. The sequence continues at coordinate 2,656 of NZ_CAWNZT010000319.1, forward strand.
TCTGCATTCAAGGTCTTGCGCTTGAGGCGGTTGCTCATGGAGAAGCCGCAATAGGTGCAGTCGTTGGCGCAGAGGTTCGACAGATAGAGCGGCACATAGAAGCCGATGGTGTTGCCAAAGCGCTGGCGGGTCAGCCGCTCGGCCTCGGCCGCCATCTGCGGCAGGTACGCTTCGGCGGCAGGGGAGATCAGCGCCATAAAATCGGCCAAGGTGCGGCGCGGTGAACCCAGCGCCCGTGCCACATCGGCGGCAGTTTTGGCGCGGATCTGCATGCCGATATCGTCCCACTCAAGCTCCCGCCAGCGGCTGATAAAGGATGGCGCATCAGCCCTCACCCCCAGCCCCTCTCCCTTATTTTGTGAAGAGCCGAGAGGGGGGCTATCACTCGGGCGCACTAGGGGTTGTGCAAAAGGTTCGAAGTCACTCATCGCACCAGCATCATGACTCATAACGCCCCCAGAAAATCGGTGAGCGGGCTGGAGGCTTGGGCCTGCAGGGCGCGGGCGCCAAGACCTGCCTCATAGGCGCTGCGCCCGGCGGTGCAGGCCAGCGCAAAGGCGCGGCCCATGGCGACCGGGTCGCCGCTCACCGCGATGGCGGTGTTGACCAGCACGGCATCGGCGCCCAGTTCAAAGGCGGCGGCGGCGTGGCTCGGCGCACCGATGCCCGCATCCACCACCACAGGCACATTGGCCTGTTCGACGATGATGGAGAGAAACTCCCGGGTCACCAGCCCCTGATTGGAACCGATGGGGGCGCCGAGCGGCATCACGGCGGCGCAGCCCACCTCTTCAAGCCACTTGCAGAGCACGGGGTCGGCGCCGCAGTAGGGCAGCACCACAAAGCCCTCTTTCACCAGCTGCTCGGCGGCTTTCAGCGTCTCGATGGGATCGGGCAAGAGGTAACGAGGATCGGGGTGGATCTCCAGCTTCAGCCAGTTCGTCCCCAGCGCCTCGCGAGCGAGGTGGGCGGCAAACACCGCCTCGGCGGCGGTCTTGGCGCCAGAGGTGTTGGGCAGCAACTTGACCCCGAGTTGAAGCAAGGGGCTCAGGATATCGTCGTGGGCCTTGCCCGGTTCGAGCCGCTTGATGGCCATGGTGACCAGTTGGGAGCCACTCACCTCGATGGCGGCGGCCATCAGATCCGGGCGGGCAAACTTGCCGGTGCCGGTAAAGAGGCGCGATGAGAAGGTGTGATCGGCAATTGTCAGCATGTCAGCCTCCCGCAATGGCAGTGAAGAGGTGGAGTTCGTCCCCGTCATTGAGACGGGTCTCGGCCCAGCGGCCACGGGGCAGCACGGCGCCGTTAAGGGCCACCGCTACCCCTTGGGGATTGACCCCCTGCGCCGCCAGCAGGTCGGCCACGCTCTGCCCTGCCGCCAGCGGCTGGGCTTTATCGTTGAGTCGAATGGTGAGGGTCATGGGGTGATCTCCTTATCGTGTGTCGCGCATCGGCGCTGCCCGCAAACCGGGCAATCGGGATCGGGGGCCAGAGTGAGGGTTTGCCACTGATGGGTCAGGGCATCGAAGCGGCGCAATGTGCCAGCCACCGGGCTCGGCATCCCGAGCAGCAGTTTCAGTGCCTCCAGCGCCTGCAAAGAGCCCATCACCCCGACCAGCGGGCCGGTGACGCCGCTGGTCTCGCAGCGCTCGGCGATCTTGGTATCCAGCGGATAGAGGCAGGCGTAGCAGGCGTGATCGCTGCTGGTTCGCGCCATCAGCTGCCCCTGCCAACCCACTGCGGCGGCGGAGATCCAGGGCTTGTCCTGAGC
>NZ_CAWNZT010000321.1:0-1400 GCF_963878965.1 Aeromonas sp. HMWF015
GCTGAGCGAGGTCAGCTATGACTCTCACCCCAGATAAGTCGCACCTCACCGCCCTCGATATCCTCCTCGAGCTGCGCTGCTGGCTTGAAGACAACGTTCAGATGCAGGCCGAGCCCGCTATCGTGGCTCACCTGCCTAACGGCTACCTGCTCACCCAGGCCGACTGCATCGAGGCCATTGATTCGCTGCTCCACCAGCTACGCCATTAGTCGCGCCAAGAAGGAACAAACGCCATGCGATTACCCAATCCCTTTTCCCTTGAGGAAACGCTCGAGAAGCTACGCCATCGTCTGGTTGCCGCCTGCAACGAAGATGCACTGACGTTGCTGGAGAAGGCCGTCACCAAGGCCCATGATGACGAGGCCTATGCCAAGCAGTTTGAAGAGACCTTGCTGCAAGGCTCCACCATCGAGATACGCGAGTGTCTCAGCTGCTTTGGCGACTACTTCGAGCGCTCCCGAGACGCTCCGCCCTATTACCCGCATCATGATGCCGTTAACGGCATTGATTGTGCTCTCTACGCCATCCTGTTCGATGCGGCTCACCCAGACGCAGTGCGGGCACAGCAATAACATGTATACCGATCGCCGAATAACATGCATGCCGATCACGTTTCCACCCAATAACCCGGATCATCAAACCAGGATCGTCAAACCAGGATCGTCAAACCAAGATCATCAGGTCCAACACCATGATCCGTATATTCCGCCCCCCCCCCCCAACAAGGCCACCTCACTGCAGGTGGCTTTTTGCATTTCAAGGAGCTATTCCCATGTCTGCCTTCATGATCGATCGCAAAGACTATCTTGCCTTTGCCGTGCAGCTATACCGCTTTTGCAATGCCCCGATGCCGCCCCATTACACCCTTGAGTTGCTACGCACCCTCTGGTGGAACCCGCCAGCGGATGTCACTAGCACCTGGACGTGGCGGGTTGACCGGTTGGTACGGTTGATGATGCTCGCCAATCGGCGGGCGGTCTGGCATCGCTATCAACTGGGACGACAGCAGGACCACCAGGAACCACGCCAGCACCGCTCGACCAAGCGGAGCCCGTTTAAACCTGCCCACCGATATCACCAGGCACCACTCACCGATAGTGAGCTGGTGGCCCTCTACAAATTCACCTACTGCGCCCTGTACCAATCGAGCGAATGGAGTGGGGGCCCTGAGCAGGCACCCCGGTTAGTGAAGGTGAGCCAGCAGTTGCAGCAGGCGCTGGCGCAAGACGTGCTGACCCGATTGTCACTGTGGGACCAAGCCCCTTGGGGAGAGATGTGATGGAATTCACCATCCCCCTGACCATGACAAGCTCACAACCAAATTCAACCGCCCATATAGCCCAGCGTATCGCCGATGACATGGCACACCTGCATCATCGTCTGGGTGATGGGGTCAGTGA
>NZ_CAWNZT010000322.1:0-744 GCF_963878965.1 Aeromonas sp. HMWF015
GTCCAGCAACATCCCTATCGTCACTTCAGCCGGGAAGAGGCGGTCAATCGTGCCCGCCGTCGTTTGGGGGAGCGCAGCTACAACCTGCTGTTCAACAACTGCGAGCACTTTGTGCAGTGGTGTATTGAAGACCGGCATCACTCACCTCAGGTTACCCGTGCCGCCCAAACGGTAATCGCGTCTCAGGTGGTGAAAACCTCTGTCGGCAAGCTCGCCTCCACAACCGGAGCCGGGCTGACTGGCGCCTATGTCAGTAGCACTGTAGCGACATCCACGGCAGCCTCCCTGGTTGCGCTAGGGAGCGCGCCTGCCTGGGGACCAGTAGCCGTGGGGGTGGTCGCGGCTTACGGTGTCCATAAACTGTGGGATTGGTTAACGGACTAACCGGCCAATCAGCGTCGTCATCATCTCCATCACCAGTTGCCGGTCATCATTACTCAGCGTCGCTAACTGCTGGCTGAGGATGATGGCCTGCTCCTGAGGACGGGGGCTGGTTTCACGCAGCAAGTCCACCAGCTCACAGTCAAATATGTGAGCCAGTTCAGCCAATCGCACAATGGTGGGGACCACGACCCCACGCTCCATACGCGATACCGCTTCTATCCCTATCTCTAACCGTTCAGCCACCGCCTCCTGGGTCAATCCACGCCGTTGGCGTTGGTGAGCAATCGCCTTACCCACCAGCCGAGCTAACTCATCTTGATCGATCTTTGTCATACGTCCTCCGAATCAACTTGAAAGGTT
>NZ_CAWNZT010000322.1:754-2639 GCF_963878965.1 Aeromonas sp. HMWF015
CTCAGCAGGCATATGCCCTCAGTGAGCCAGATAAGTATGGTGTATGGCGTGTTAATGATTACCCCATTCAAGGAGCCCAAAATTACAACATTTCGTTACAGGATGCTGTCACATTACCGGGAGGAGGAGACCGGCGGTTTGACCTCCAATTTACTATCGCCTGCAAACCAGGCACACCTGTCGTTGTGACATCAGATATCGATAACTCATCTACACCTGGGCTAATCATTGATGGCAAACGCTATGAAGACATTCAGAACCTTGGAGATAGCTTCAACACATTTTGGAATTCACTGCGTCAAGCCAAAACACTGAAGATGATCACTGGCAATGAGGAATTACCTTTACCAATCACAGATTTGGCAAAGGTGCTGCCGCCTATCGATAGCGCCAGTAATGTTTGCGTGACTAAAGAGAAGCCTGAGCCGGAGCAACCCACACCGACAAAAAATGAGTGGGGGAAATATGGTAACCCTTCCGAAGGCTATCACTATTTTGTCTACAACAGGGGAGACAGTTTCAGCATCGCGTGCCAACCGAACAAGCCTGCGGCGATAACCGCAAATGTTGGTGGCTACAGCAATCTCGGCAGTGCTCCTTACCTCAGTGACTTTGTATTCACAGTCGATGGCAACGTGTTCATTGCGCACCAAGCCTTGAAGGAGAAAAAAGCTCTCGACACGCTTTGGAATGAGCTAAGAAAGGCAAAAGAACTTGATGTGTATCCAAATGGGAAGGGGGGACGTAAGTATTCATTCCCAACTGACCAGATCGCTAATGTCTTACCGGCACCTGGCTCTGCAGGGTTCATCTGTCTGTCGGAAGCAGAACACAATGCCGCCGTACTTAATGATGACTTGGCCAACGTAGAACCGCTGAAGGAGGGCGATGTACAGTTGAGAAAACGCGGTAATCCCTATTACGGCAAGACGACTTGGAACAAGTACCTGCTCGACATTACCAGCCGCAGTAACCGGATGGTGATCACCGACCTCAAGATCAACCGGGGCAGTTGCACGATCGATCCGAAAGCCAAGCTGCCATTTCGGATGGGCTTTGGCGGCAAAGTAACGCTCTCTCTGCTGCCGGAGGACTGTAACCCCCTTGAGGTCACTGTGACCACCCTGGGTGGCGAGCAGACGCTGTCGTTTGACCAATAACCCAACCCAGGGAGGCAACAGCCTCCCTGTTATTTTTAAAAGGTAACCACAATGAACCGACTTATCGCCCTGCTGGTGGCGCTTGCCACCAGTGGTGTCGTAGCAGAGGAAAATGGTTGGTCTCGCAGTTGGGGGCCGGGTACGCAGGCGAACTACACCGTCACCCTCGCAGGCACCACCATGCTCAGCATCATCTGCCGGGATGATGCTGAGCTCACTATGCTGGCGACGGTGAACGGTCGTGATTATGGCAGCGGCAGCAAACGCCAGTTTGCCTTACTGGTGGACGGACAACGCTACGATGCCCCTTACCGGCAAGGAGACTTCCCCGCGTTCTGGGAGGCACTTCGCAACGCAATGTCGGTGTCGCTATTGCTGCCGTCAAATCCGCCCATCGATTTGCCCACCAGCCACCTTGCAGAGGTACTGCCCGCCATCGGCACCCCGGATAACACCTGTATTGCGCCTGGGTCATCACCGGACTTTGGCACACCGTGACGATGGCTTACACCCCCCATTGCAACCACACCCAGAGGGAGGCTAATGCCTCCCTCGCTTTATTAGATATGACAAGGAACGCTTATGACTATTCCCTTTTTCCGGGACGGTTTTGCCCTGCCCGTTGCACAAGCGCTGATCGCGTTACTCAATCAGGAGGTCGCCCATATCGGCCTCAACCTCGAGCGCCTGACCCAACTCACCTTCAACTTTCGCAGCCCCACCTA
>NZ_CAWNZT010000323.1:0-2472 GCF_963878965.1 Aeromonas sp. HMWF015
GGAGTTGATTATGGAAGCCCTGCTTTGTCCATCATGCCAGGCTGAACTGGATACCCGCAGCAAGGAGCAAACCTGTGGCCAGTGCCAGGCTAACGTTCACGTTACGGCCATCTGCCCCACCTGCCAGCAGGAGCTGGAGCGTCTCAAGGCGTGCGGCGCAGTGGATTACTTCTGCAACCACTGCAACTCGCTGATCTCCAAGCGGTCGGTACAGTTCAAGGCTGCGCTGGTGTAAGACGATAATCAGGTGAGAAAGAAGATAAAAAACCCGGCGAATGCCGGGTTTATGCTGTGTGCTCTGCAATAAGCAGGGTATAGGATCGATTTCTGCGCCACAGATTGCGCTTGATGTCATTAAGCTTGAGTTTGCGTCTGGGGCTCCAGCTGCACTTCGCTTTTCTGACCAGACTGATTTTTCTACGTTTTTGCATCTTGGTCTCCTCCCAACTCAGGTGGCCATCCCGGCCTTGGGTCATTGATGGAGCCCATCCGAAATTGCTGTTATTTAATCTCTCAACATAATGAAAACAATGCGATTTCGGATAGGCTCCGATGTGAATCGATGGTAACAGAGAAGTTTGCGTGAAAACAGCCGAATAATGGCTGGTTAGCGCATGGTGATCTGATTGACCACTTCGGCGATGGCGGTGGGGCGCTCGGCCAGCTCGGGCTCGCTGTCGTTGTCGAGACTCTCCCGCTGATGTGCCTTCTGCTGCTCGTTGTCGAGCCAGAGCAGACTCTGGTAATACTGGCGCACGTTGTTGACATAGTTGCGCGCCTCGCTGCCACGGGCATAGCCGTAACGTACCTTGCGGTGCCAGCGCGCTTGCTGCAGCAGCGGCAGCACCTCTTTCACGTCGCTCCAGGCGTCGGGATTCTTGCCGAGCTCTTTGGTCAGGCGGCGGGCGTCCATCATGTGGCCGTAACCGATGTTGTAGGCGGTGAGGGCAAACCACACCTTCTCGTCATCGGGCACAGAATCCGGCACCTTCTCCATCATCTGTTGCAGATAGAGGGAGCCACCTTTGATGCTCTCTTCCGGATGAAGCCGGTCGTTGACTCCCATCGCCTTGGCGGTGGGCTCGGTCAGCATCATCATGCCGCGCACGCCGGTGTAGGAGCGGGCCTGCGGGTCCCAGTGGGACTCCTGATAGCTGATGGCGGCGAGCAGACGCCAGTCGATATTCTTGGCGTGAGTCTGGAACAGCGGCTGGTACTTGGGCAGCAGGCTCTTGGCGCGCTTGAGGAAGGTGCGGGTATCGACAAAGTCGAAGTTCTGCACGTGGCCGAAGTACTTCTCGTCCAGCTTGGCGATGGCACCATCCATAAAGCGCTGACCGAAGAAGTCGATCACGCTGGCATAGAGGCTGTCATCGGGCAGCTTGCTCATGGCCCAGGCAACGGTCTGCTTCTGGGCCAGGGTCAGCCCCTCGGTGAGCTCCGGGTAGTAGCGCTGGGTACGGGCCAGCACGGTATCCTGCACCACCGTGTAGTCAATCTTGCCATCCACCACCTGCTTGAGCAGCTCCTCTACATCGGCGTTGTCGCTGGTGCTCCAGGCTAGTTTCGGATTTTCTTTGCTCATCTCTTTGAGCAGATCTTCACCGGTGGAGCCGGCGGCCACCACCAGCTTGCCCTTGATATCGTTTAACGAGGCAGGCTTGGGTTTGCCGTTGCGGTAGACCAGTTTGGGAGAGACCTGATAGAAGCCTGGGCCGAAGCGAAACAGCTCGCGCCGTTCGGGGGTGACCATGATGGCGGCAGCCGCCAGATCGAGTTTGCCCTTTTTCAGCAGGGTGACCAGTTGGTCAGTGGTGTCGACCGGGATGATGGTGAGTTTCACCCCCAACCAGTCGGCATAATTTTGCGCCAGCTCGTAATCGAACCCCTGGGCGAGGTCGTCACGCTGGTAATAGGAGGTGGGACCATAGATGGTGCCAACCCGGATCTCGCCTCGCTGGCGGATCTGCTCCAGCTGGCTGGAGGGGCTATAGAAGTCGCAGCCAACCAGCGTCAGCGTCAACAACAGCCCGATAAACAGTCGAAAAATGCAGCGCAAGTAGGTGAGTACCTTTGTTGAAAAAATCGGCATTTGTCAAAAAAGAGGCACCTTTATACCAGAGAGTGTGCGCAGAGTCACACTGCACGAAGTGAGAAAAACGTTTGTCCGCTGTGAGCCAGATCCCTATAATACGCGCGTCTCAATTCCCCCCCACTTTAAAACTTGGTGAGAAAGGTCATATGGATATCTTGCGTGGTGCCCCAGCACTGTCTGATTTTCGTGTCCAAAAACTGCTGCAACGCTTCGCACAGATGAGAAACGAGAGCGGAGTAGAGATAGAGGATGTCTATGCCGAGTATGTGCACTTTGCCGAGCTGACAAGCCCCCTCTCTCCCCCCGAGCGAGCGACCTTGGGCCAGCTCTTGCGCTACGGCCCGACCATCCCCGAACACACCCCCAGCGGTCAGCTG
>NZ_CAWNZT010000324.1:0-884 GCF_963878965.1 Aeromonas sp. HMWF015
GCCCGGGCCGATGGCCATATCGACGGTGCCGAGCGCCAGAAAATTCAGGAGTACCTGACCGAACAGGGCCAGAGCGATGTCGCCCGCTGGATTGACGCCGAGCTGGCCCGTCCCCTCGATCCCCACGCGCTGGCGCGGGAAGTGACCGATATGGAGCTGGCCACCGAGGTCTATCTCGCCTCCCTGCTCGCCATCGAGGTGGATCACTTTATGGAGCGCGGTTATCTCGACGAACTGGCCCGCGCCCTCAAACTCGATGACAACCTCAAGGGGAGCATCGAGCGGCAGGTGGCCCAACTTAACGCCCCCGCCTGATATCCCTCATCGCCATGGATTGCCGATAACGCCCCGCTTAAGGGGCGTTGTTGTTTTTGCAGCTCGTCAAAGATGCGGATGAGCCTATTTGGAATGCGGGGCACAGCCCCTAAGATGGCGCATGACCATCACCCTTTTTGCAAGGAACAACCGTTGGAGATACGCAAGGCGACCGAACTGGATATCGACGCCATTGTCGAGCTGAACCGGCAGATAGGAGAGATCCACCATCAACACTATCCCGAGGTGTTCTGTCCCCCTTCGCCAGAGGAGCGGGCATTTTTGCTCGATGCCATTGCCACAGAAGGGCGTCTGTTCTGCGTTGCCGAGCAGGATGGCAGGGTGGTGGGCTTTTTGACGGCGCGGATCGACATCAATGAGAGCGTGCCGTTTCTCAGCAAGCTGCCTATCTGCCGGATCGGCTCGGTGGTGGTGGATGAGCAGCACCGTTCTCGCGGGATTGGCAAGGCGCTGATCGCCCATTGCGATGAGTGGGCCAAGGCCCGTGATGCTCAGCAAATCCGGCTGGAAGTGATGGCCTTCAACGAGCGTGCCAAAGCCCTCTACGA
>NZ_CAWNZT010000324.1:894-1426 GCF_963878965.1 Aeromonas sp. HMWF015
CAGTCGCAGATCATGGCCAGATGATCAGTTTCTGATGGCGAGCCAAGGCGCGTCACCCCCAACCACAAAGGCCCGTTGCGGGCCTTTGTTCGTTTCGTCAGCGGCTCTTTGCCTCGTTACTTTTCGCCGAGCTGCGCGGCAATCAGCGCGGCCAGCCGGGTGAGGGCCTGCCCCAGCTGTTCGCTCCAGGGATGGGAGCTGTTGAGGCGCAGGCAGTGGTTGTGTTGTCCCTGACTGGAAAAGAGCGCGCCGGGGGCCACTGAAAAACCGCTGCCCAGAGCCTTGGCGTGCAGGGCTCGGCTGTCGAAATGGGCAGGCAGCGCCAGCCAGAGGAAGTAGCCGCCATCGGGGGAGGATATCCGCACCTCGTCCGGCAACAGCCGTTGCAGGGCCGCCCGCATCTGCTGCTGGCGCTGGGCCAGGGTGTGGCGCAGGCGGCGAAAGTGGGCATCGACCCCGCCCTGACGCAGTATTTCGGCCAGCGCCAGCTGGCTCGGCACATTGGTAGAGAGGGTGGACATCAGCTGCAGCC